>CANDKL010000034.1 GCA_947385255.1 uncultured Roseburia sp.
GAGATATGAGGCTGTGACTGGAGTTCAGACGTGTGCTCTTCCGATCTAGGCGCCGCTTCCCCGTATTCCAGATCCATCGTGTAAAAATCCTGAGCTGCCGAAAATCCTTCCAGATCCGTCCCGTTTACCTTTAAGCTCTTTAGGTCCGCCGACGTCCCGGCGTCCAGCTTAAGCGTTTTTTCATAGACGCAAACCTCGGATACGCCCGCCGCAAGCTTCGCTTCGTTGTATAGGTTCCAGCGGATATATTTTGCCGTAACCGGATCAAACGTAAAGATGTTTTCTTCATTGGACTTAAAATCAGCTTTTTCGCTGATACTCGGATTGGACACCTCCTGCCAGTTTTCCCCGTCCACGCTATAGGATAGCGTAATCCGGTCTGACATCGCCATTGCAGTGTCCGAAGGGTTATTCCAAAAATGAAGCCCTACCTTCCCCGTTTCTATCGGCTCTTTAAATTCCAGGCTGATCCATTCGTCTGCGCTTCCGTGCCCCCAGGCAATCCAGCGCTGGCCGGCCGGCCCGCCGGTATAATACACTTCCCCGTTATTGATGGCGCTGACCGGATCGTTCCCGTTTGGCTGTACCCAGGAAGCGGCCGGGATCGGGTATGCCCCGTTTTTCACCGCGATATTGTCCCCGTCTGCCTTAACGGCCTGCGCTGCGCGCACCACGGCCTCTGCATCCATGTCCCCCGCGGCCCCTTTGACCGTAAATTTCCCTTCTTTTGCAACCTGATCCTCTGTAATCGGATCCCATGTGACCGGAACGGCCTCTTCTTCCCCTGTATTATACAAAGCCGTTACCATCCCCGGCAGCTCCGGGATCGTTCCGACCGGCGTTACCAGATGGATGGGACAGATGCCGATTACTTCCGTTACAATCACCTTAAGCCTGACCGCCATGCCCGCTGCCGTACCGGTTACATCATACAGGCCCGCCGTTTTCAGTTCCTCTTCCCCAAGCTCTTCCCAGCTTACGGATTTTTCTTCTTTTTTGCCGTTTGCATATACGGCGGTTACCGTTTCCGGATATACCGGGGTTTCCCCTTTTTTCACATAGACGGTATCCGGATCCTCATAGCCTAACAGCTCCTCTTCCCCTATGTTTTCGGTTGTAAACACCTTTACGGAATCCGAACGCAGCCCGCTGGCATTGGCCGTTAAGGTAAAACTTCCTCTGTCCGATGTAGACTGGACAATGACCATGGCCTTGCCGCTGTATGCCTTGCGCTCCATCCCTTTGTAGCTCTGGGTCACTTCCGCCGCATCCCCGTTGTCTACGCCTACAATCGCTCCGTCTCCGGAAATATTAAATTTCACATTGTTGTCGGCCGTCGGCACAATATTCCCGTCTTTATCCAGGATTTCCACCAATATATAAGACAAATCTGTTCCGTCCGCCGAAATCACTTCGCGGTCCGGCGTCAGCCTGACCTGTGAGGCGTCCCCCGCCGTCCGGATAGTATCCTCTGCAATCACCTTCCCGTTCCGATCCTTTGCCGCGGCTTTTAACTCGCCCGGCTCATAGGCCACCTTCCATTCCAGATAGATATGGCCGTCGGAAGCTTCCTGATAAGGCCTGCCGTCGCTTGTCTGCTTTTGCTCAAATGCTTTTTCGCCCAGGCTTTCCCCGTTTAAAAACAGCTCGACGCTTGCCGCGTTGGAATAGGCCTGTACCTTGATTTTGCCGTCCGCATCCTTGATGCTGTCATCGTTTTCCCAATTCCAGTGCGGAAGCAGGTGGACCATCGGATTTTCCTTTACGTCTGTCCACTGGCTCTGGTAGATGTAAAACGCATCTTTTGGAATTCCCGCCGTGTCGACCGCGCCAAAATAAGAGCTCTTGGCCGGGAACTGATCGTGGTAGGGGCTCGGCTCGCCGATATAGTCAAAACCGGTCCAGACAAATTCCCCCATGATAAATTCCCCCATGATAAATCTTCTGTCCCTGTTTGCCTTCCACGCCGCCTCCGCGCTCCTTCCCCAGCCGACGGTATTGCCGTCGTCATAACAGCTGCGGATTTTTTTCTGATCATCTACGATATAATATCCGCGGCTGCGCACGGCGGAGGAGGTTTCCGTCCCCATAATAATCCATTCCGGATATTCCGCATGCGCGGCGTCATAACTGTTTTCCCCGTAATTCAACCCGACTACGCCTGTCACATCGGCAACGGCTTTTAAGCCGTCTCCCCAGAAGCCGTCGATAAAGTTGTTGAACCCTTCTGTTGCCGGGCGGGTGGAATCAACCTCACCGACCCATTTTACCAGATTTGACGCTGTGCCTACGGTCGGGTTTACAATCTCGTTCCCAATCGACCACATGATCACACAGGGCTCGTTTTTGCCGCGCTCTACCATATTTTTGATATCAAATTCCGCCCAGGTCTGCCCTTCCTCCGCGTCCGGATGCGTCGCCGCTTTTGAAAAAAACCTGGCGTAATCCTGCGAACGCTTTGCGGATTCCCAGCAGTCAAACGCCTCGTCGATGACCAAAAGCCCCAGCTTGTTGCAAATCGCAAGCAGTTCGTCCGCCGCCGGGTTGTGCGTGACGCGGATGGCGTTGACGCCCATGTCAATCATTGTTTCCATCTGGCGTTCGATCGCCCTGTAATTTGCTACGGCGCCAAGCGCACCCTGGTCGTGGTGCATGCACACCCCGTTTAGCTTCATGTATTCCCCGTTTAAGAAAAACCCTTCGTTTGGATCCATGGTAATCCACCGGAAACCAAAGGTCGTTTCATAGGTATCCGTTACTCTGCCGTTTACCCAAACCTGGCTGACCAGTTTATAAAGGTTGGGCTGGTAAACGCCCCAAAGCTCCGGTTTCCCCGTCATAATATCCTGCTGATAAACGGCCACATCCCCTGCCGCCACCTGTTTTGCCGGTGTGCTCTCTTCTTTTGCAAACACATTTCCTTCGCTGTCATAAATCACCGATTTGACAACGGCGTCTACAGGCGTTTTGCCGTTGTTTTCCACTCTTGTTTCGACTGAAACCTTCGCCTGATCCTGCTGATACAGCGTTTCCAGATCCGGCGTGGTAACAAATGTCCCGTAACGCGCTACATGGACGTCATCCGTTACGACCAAATGGACGTTGCGGTAGATGCCGCTTCCGGAATACCACCGGCTGGACGGCTGTTTGTGGTTTACTTTTACCGCGATGACATTTTCGGTTACCCCGTCGGCAACCAGCTGATCGGTAATGTCATACGCAAATGGCGAATACCCATACGGGTAATTTCCGATCAATGTCCCGTTTACATACGTTGTGCTGTCCATATACACGCCGCCAAAATGGATGGAAATCCGTTTGCCTGCCATAGATTCCGGAAGCGTAAAGGTCTTTCTGTACCATCCTGTCCCGCCGTTTAAATAACCGCCGTTTGCACCTGCCGGAGAATTGGGGTCAAAATCCTGCTCAATACTATAATCGTGCGGCAAATCCAACAGACGCCAGCCGGAATCGTCATAATCCTTCCCGGACGCCGCAAGGGCCGTCCCCGTTTCCAGGCAGAACCGCCAGTCCTCATTAAATAAAATTTCCCGTTCCTGCGCATCCTCATAACTGACGGCTACCGCCTCAAGCCATGCAAGGGCGCGTTTTCTTTTTATGTGCATCTTTCTCCTCCTAATCTTTCCTTCTGTTTTTCCTGCTATTTCACCTGTACGGTTACGCTTTTCTTTACCTTATTACAGGTCACGGTGATCTTGGTTTTGCCCTTTTTGATTCCTTTGACAACGCCCTTTTTGCTCACCTTTGCAATTTTTTTATTTGCGGATTTATAGGTAATCTTAGAACCGTTTTTGTTCTTAACGGTAACGCCCAGGCGAACCGTTTTTCCTTTTTTCACCGTATATTTCTTTTTGCTAAACTGAATCTGCGTCTTACCGGACGCCGTCTGCAGTGCTTTCCTGGCCACTTCTAATTCCTGCTGCGCTTTCTTTAACGCTTTCTCTGCGGCTTTTGCTTCCTGCTCGGCTTTTAGCCTTGCTTCCTGTGCTTCCTTCGCGGCTTTTGCCTCCTGCTCGGCTTTCTGTTTGGCTTCCGCCGCTTCTGCTTCTGCTTTCTTCTGCGCCTCGGCTGCATCCGCCAGCTCCTTTAACGCATCTGCAAGCTCTTGCTGCAGGGATGCAATCTGATTTTGCAGAGCTGCAATCTGATTTTGCGCATCTGCAAGCTCTTGCTCAATTGCTGCTTTTTCGTTCAGCGCCTCCGTCAGCTTTTCTTCTGCCTCTAACGCCCTGTCAAGCGCCTCTGATGCATTCTGCTGTGCATCGGATACCTCTTTTTGCGCTGCGGCAATTTTCTGTTCGGCGTCCTCTTTTGCGTCCGCTGCCTCCTTAAGGGCATCCTGCAGCTTCTGATTCGCATCCTTAAGCGCTTCTTTGGCATTCGCAAGTTCATTCTGCGCGGCTTCTTTTTCATTCTGAGCTGTTTCAACATCCTTTAACGCGGCTGCAAGCGCCTCTTCCTTAAGCCGCAGTTCTTTTTTCGTCTCCTCCAGCTCTTTTTTGAGCTCCTCCAGCTCGCCCGTGATCGAATCCACTAGGCGAATGGTATAGGTTTCAGTCTTCAACCCGTCTTCTGATACCACTACAAATTTTGCTTCGCCTGTTGCGTCTGCTGACGGAATCAGCGTGACAGATGCGTTCTGATCTGCGGACAGGGAAAGCTCCGGCATTTTATCCCCTGACGTCCTAACGCTATAGCTGTATTTTCCTTCTTCAAAGCCTTCCAGCACCTTTCCGTCTGCCGTAATTCCCGTTACCTTAAAATCACTGTTGGACGCCGCCAGCTTTCCATATGCATAAAATTCCCTGAGCGCCATATAGTAGGTGCCGCCCGGTGTTCCGTGGTTGACCTTCACGCGGATAGCCGGCACTTCGATCATATCAAAGGTCAGCTTGTTGTCGCCGTACCCGTATTGCTCCGGCTGCTTTAAGTTCGTCACTTCGGTCCAGTTCTCCGGATTGTTGAACGGATGAGCCGCCATGGACGCATCGTCAAAGTTTGCTACACTTGCCGGCACGTCCTCCAGCGTAATCGGCTTATTGTAATATTCCACCGTACAGGTTTCAATCTTGGTCCGATTCCACTCGCTGTCATTCAGCAAATCCAGCACAACCGTATCTACATACCGCAGCTCCGGATAATCCGCGCCGAAGATTACGCCAAACCATACTTCCCCTTTTTTGTTCGGGTTGCTCCAGTCTGTCCATTTATTCAAAAGGCCGTCATTTAACGCCACTGCGGAATTGCCTTCGCTGTAGGATGCGATTGCTTTGGAATATGGGCATCCGTTGCGGTTTTTCGCGTGGTTCTCGCTCTGGACAGTGTCGTTGGTGACGCGGACAGACGCCGAGACCTCATAGCCGCCCAGCTCGGTGACGCCCTTCACCTCAAAAATTCCCTCTTTTTTCAGCTGCTCATGGTCATAATCCTGCCAGGAAACACTACTGCGTACGGATGCGCCGTCCGTATAGTAAACCGCCGTATTGTCCGGCAGCTTTGGCTCTATGCCCACTGGCGTCGCCATGGATACGTTCTGTCCGGCCAGCATATCGCGCACACGGACAGTCGCCGTCGGCTTAAGCGAAGAACCCTCTACCGTCCCGTTTACGGTAAACGTTCCGTATACGCCGCAGGCGCCTGCCGGAATCGCATCCCATGCAACAAGCACGTCTTTGGGAAGCCCGCTGTCAAAGGTAGCGCGTACCGTCTCAGGAAGGACGGGAACCTGATCCTTTTTCGTATCTACGGTTACCTGCGCATAGCTTACAATTTCCTTCTTCCCCTGTGCAGACGCAATCGAAACGGTAAGCGGCTCTCCTGCAAATGTCTGTCCTCCGCGGCAGCTGACTTCCGCGTAAATCTCAATGTCCCCTGCCCAGTATGCGTACAGGATTCCGTTTTTTACCTCCGCTTTTGCAGGCGTTCCGGCATCCTTTATGACATAGCGGATGTCTAAGCTGTCCTCGTCCGCAAGCTCGCCGCTTTCTAACAGGGCGTCCACATGCAGCCGGACCAGATCATCCTCTGTTACCGTTTCCTGCCCGAGCTTCACCTGTGCGGATACGACCGCCGGTTCTGCTTCTTCAAACTGTACCGTATAATCCTTTGTAACTTTTCCGTTTTCGGATGTCACGCGGATCAGCGCGGCAGACTGATTCGTTACCGCGGGCAGCACAAATACGGTTCCATGATCGGCAGCCGATGCCTCTATCTGCGGAACCTCGGCTCCGTAAGGCAGCGAAATCGTATAGCTTGCCTGATCCGGATCAAAGTCCGCCATCGGCTCCCCGCCTACCGTAAGGCTCTCAAGCTTTGCTGTATCCCTGCCCCGATCCGGCGGTACTGCGTAAATCTCAACCTCTGTCAGTATCAGGCAGTCTTTTTTGCCCCCGCTGGTATCCTGTTCCCCTCTGGTGAACTGTGCGCGCAGCTTTTTGGTCTTTACCGGATCAAATGTAATAATCTGCTCTTTTCCGGACACAAAGCCGTTCCTTGCGCTCTGGTTTTCCACATCCCTCCAGTTTTCGCCGTCCCAGTACTGAATGAGGGTATCCTTTGGTATATAAATACCGCCGTCTTCCCGGAAATAAATCCAGATATTATTTAAGACAAGCTCTTCCTCCAGTTCACAGTCGAGCGTCGTCACTTCCGGTATGGGCGCGTATTTCCAGTTGCCCCATCCGTTCTTGGGATTTGTATCATAAGAAATAATGCCGTCGTTTACATGCTCTAACGGATCGTAGGTGCTGGTATAGGACGCTTCAAATCTGGGATATTCCGATCCGCGTACTGCGCGGGCTACGTTTTTCTCTTCGCCGCCTGCGGAAACACGGACGTAAGCATGTGCCTTCCAATCCGCCGAATCCTCCAGTGCGCCTTCTACCGTAAGCTGTGCGCCGTCTGTCAGATCGTTTTCGTCAATCGCGTCCCAGGTCACGTTCTTAGCCTCTTTTGTCCCGTCGCTGTATCTTAGCTCTGCCTGTGCCGGAAGTGCGGGCATTACGCCGGGAGACGTCACCGCCGAAACCGGCTGCACACCAACGGGCGCCACAACCTCTACAAACGCTTTCACCTTCGCCTGATCCCGTTTTACGGTACCGGTTACGGTAACCACGCCTGCCTTAGCTAACTGGCTGTCCTCTATTTTTTCCCATTCTACTTCTGCTTCTTCGTGCTTTCCGCTTTGATAAACAGCGGTTACCTTTTCCGGAAGCGCAGGCTGCTGTCCCGCCCTCGTGTTTAAGGAAACGTCCCGATAACCTAAAAGCGCGTCCTGCCCGCCGTCTTTTACCGTATAAACCGTAGCCCGGCTGACCCGAAGGCCTGCGGCGGAGGCCGTTATTGTAAAGGAACCGGCTTTCTGTGTAGACTGTACAATCACAAGCGCTTTTCCGTTGAACGCGGAACGCCTGCTGCTCTTCATATTGGTAAAATCTGTCGGATCTCCGTTGTCCGTTCCTACAATGCGTCCGTTTCCGCTGACAGAAAACCGGATGTCATTGTCTGCGTGCGGGTTCATCACACCGTTTTCGTCTACGATATCAACCTCTACATAACACAGGTCTTCTCCGTCTGCCGTAATCACTTCCCGCTCCGGCATGATGCGGATGGCGGCCGGATCGCCTGCCGTTGTCCTTATATCCCTTGCAATTTCATTTCCGTTTTCATCGTACGCTACCGCTTCTACCGTGCCCTTTTCATAGGGTACAAGCCACTGTAAGTAAAGGTTTTCCTGCTCGCTTCCGTCGTCCTGGCGCGCTAAGCTTGTTTCGGTTTCCGGATAATAGGCAAATTCTTTTTTGCCCAGGCTTTCGCCGTTTAAGAATACTTCTACGCTCCTGGCATTGCTGTAGATACGAATCGGCATTTTCCCGTCGATTTCGATGCTGTGGTCGTCTTCCCAGTTCCAGTGCGGAAGGATATGTACCATCGGGTCTGTCTTTTCGTCCAGCCACTGGCTCTGAATCAGATAGAAGGTTTCCTTCGGGAAGCCGCAGGTATCAACCGCGCCGAAGTACGAGCTCTTAGAGGAGCCTCCCGCAAACGGGGCCGGCTCTCCGATATAGTCAAATCCGGTCCAGAAAAACAGGCCGCCCATATATTTACGCTTGGCATCCTCGCGCAGCGCGTAGTGGACCGTTGTTCCCCAGTTTACGCAGTCATTGTCAAATTCCGAGCACTTATACTCCGATCTGTGCAGCCCGGCGTCATGATCTAAGTCTACATCCGGATGGAAATACTCGCCCCTCGTCGCTACTGCGGAGGACGTCTCGGAGCTGTAGATGAACCAGTCCGGGTTCTTCTCATGGACATAATCGTAATCCGTATATTGCCCATAGTTAAATCCCATCGCGTCGTGCCCGTTGATGAGGCGCCAGTGCGCCTGGTTATTGGCCGGGTCATAAGCCTCCCAGTTCAGGTTATAGAAAATGGGATCTGCCTGCGTCACCGCGCGGGTATCGTCGACTTCTTTCACCCAGCTCCTTAGCTTGCCGCCTTCCTCGACGGCTTTTTCGCTCCAGGACTCCCCGATCTCATTCCCGATGGACCACATGACGACTGCCGGATCGTTTTTTGAGCCGCTGACCATATTTTTGAGATCGTATTCCTGCCAGGTCTGCCCTTCTTTTGCGTCCGGGTGCGTACAGGGCGTATCATAAAAGCGGTGGAAGTCATACAGGTTCTTAGAGCCCCACCAGCAGTCAAACCCTTCGTTCATAACCATAATCCCCTGCTCGTTGCAGGCGTCTAACAGCGCTCTTGACGCCGGGTTATGGGAGGAACGGATAGAGTTCACGCCCATTTCACGTAAGATGCGTATCTGGCGGTCCAAAGCGGCGGGATTGTTCACCGCACCCAGCGCGCCCTGATCATGGTGCTGGCATACGCCCTGCATCTTCGTATAGGTTCCGTTTACGAAAAATCCGTTCTCCGGATCGAATTTCAGCCAGCGCAGGCCAAAGTCCGTATCAAACGTATCGATCACCTGGCCATTTTGTAAAACCTCGGTATGGAGCATGTACATGCCGCCCTTGCCCACTTCCCAGAGATGCGGGTCGGCAACGGATAGCGCAGACGCTATGGTCTTTGTTTCCCCTGCTTTTAAAACGGCCTGCTCTGTTGTAGCGCTTCCTGCAGGATCCAGGCTTCCCGGCTCCTCTAAGCTGCCGTTATAGTAAGCGATGTGGCGAAGTGTAACGCTAATGTCCGCGGCGCTTTCATTGACCACGTCGGTGTCTACTTTTACCGTAACCGGTTTTTGGGCGCTATATTCCTGCTCCAGATCCGGCGTGGTAACTTTGGTACCGTACCGGTCTACATGAACCGCTTCTGTTGCAATCAGCTTCACATTGCGGTAGATTCCGCTTCCGGAGTACCAGCGGCTGCTCGGCTGTTCGTTATTGACGCGTACGGCAATGACATTTTCCGTCATACCGTCCGCCACCAGATAATCTGTAATATCATAATTGATCGCGCTGTAGCCGTATGGGTAATTTCCGACCAGCGTGCCGTTTACATATACGCTGCTGTCCATGTAGATCCCTTCAAACTCGATGCGGATCCGCTTCCCCGCCATTTCCTTCGGCACAACCCAGTTTTTGCGGTACCATGCTATGCCTCCGTTTAGGAAGCCCCCGCCTGCCTTTGCCGGGGACGCCAGATCAAAATCCTGTTCGATGCTGTAATCATGGGGAAGATTTAACCGCCTCCACGCGCTGTCGTCAAATGCTTTTTCTTCCGCCCCTTTCACATTGCCCAGGCAAAAACGCCAGTCCTTATTGAAGTTCTGCGTTTCCCTTCCGGTTCCGGAAGATACGTCTGTGCTGTCGGCCTGCTGTTCCTGTTTGCCCGCCGCGCCCAAAACGGCCGGAGCGACCATGGCAAAGGAAGGTAAGAGCAGGCATCCGCATAGGGCGGCTGATAGAAAGCCTGTTAAAAATCGTTTTTTCATTTCCTCTCTCCTCTCGTTTGTTCTTTTGTAAAATTCAGTCCCATGTATTCTTAACTGGCAGGATTGTGATAACGCAGGAGGCTTATGGCAGCGCCACCCAACCCCTCCTCTGTTGCACCTGCCGCTGCAACGCCAAATCCATTATAACAATCCCAGGCCATTTCGCACCTCATACGCACCCCTCCATATTCCGTTTCTCTTTTTTCATATACCGCACACGTAAGCGCCAGAAGCAAAAGAGCCCCTGTCACGAGAATCCCTCTGTTTATGCACAGCATGGCAAAATTTTTATGTACCAGCTCCGATCCGTTCAGCGTATTGTGGCGTATCATTAGCGTAAACGGCTTCACATCTCCCGACAGGCGCGTCATCCCCGTATCCAGAAACCACCATACGCCCTGCACGGCAATCGCAGCCGGCGTCCCCGTCCACTCGGTTAAAAGCATTCCCAGCGCCAGAGCCTCCATCGCAGACGGCAGCAGCCACCACAAAATATATTTCAGGAACGCGCCTTGATCCGCCGCAAGTCCGCTCTCCTTAGCATACGCCATTAACGGAATCCAGGACTCCAGGCTAAGCAGCGCGACCGGCAGCAGCACAAGCGCCAGCATCGCTGCGAATCTGGTACCTACCCATTTGATCGTTCTGATTCTTTTACTGCCGGCCAGCTCCCGCATCCGGTGTCTTTGATCCATCAGGCATACTGCAGCCGCAATACATACGGCATACAGGCTGACAGGCCTTGTCATATAGTCGCAGAACAACCGGGCAAACGCCCCCGTAATTTTATCGTCATATATGGTTTTTTTATATTCCTCCACAGCCTCTTCATAGCTCATTTCCCCCAGGCCAAAATAAGCCTCAAGCATCTCTTTCGAATAATACGAGCCTGTTCCAATCGTATCCTCTGCCTTCCCCATCAGCTCCCAGAAGCGCTCATAGGAAACCTGCGGTATAAAATGCTGCCGGTAATCATCGGACGGCTCTGCCACCTCCTCCTTTGCATTCGGTTCTAATACATAGCTTCCATCCGGCTCCATTACGCCCGCCCCGGTATGAAAAATAACCCCGTTGGCGGCAGGGAAATAATCCCCGGGCAGATTTTGCAGCTCATTTTCCGTCAGCCCTGTAAGCTCTGTTAAAATAGCCAGAATGCCCTTCTGTCCGGTTTGATCCAACCGGATTTCTTTATAATAGCCGAACGGATACGTCGCATAGGAATTTGCCCTGTATTCTATCAGCAGGTGGTCTGCCGCTCCCGCCATAATCTTATCCGGTGCATCTTCGCTTTTGCTTCCGTAATACGCTGCCCCTTCCTGCGGCTTTTGCAGCGCAAACCCGTTTATCTGGCCTGCTTGCCGGGAATCCTCCGAATTTTTGGCGGTTGCAATCTCCTTCTCAGTTACGCCGTAAAAATTTCCGTGCCATTCGAACAGCAGCAGACACACAAACAGCAGATATACCGCATGAAAGCAGCATTTTTTCATCTCTTTAAGAAACAGCATGTTCACACGCCCCCTCTCCTGTCTGCAGCAGCCGGATATAAGCATCCTCTACGGTAGGCGTACACGGAATATACGTTTCCTCCGGCGCCTGTTCGCACAGAAAACGGCAGGTCGTCCGATTTCCGTGCTGCTGCATATGGATAACCTTATGCCGCCGTTTGATCCACTCGAATTCCTCCGGTGCTGCCTCCGCCCGGAAAACCTTTCCCTCTGCAAGCTTCCGCAAATCCGACGCCCTTCCCTGGAACAAAATGCTCCCGCCGTCTAAAACGGCAAGCCTTTCACAGTTTACCTCTATATCGTTTACAATATGCGTAGACAGCAGCACAATCCTGTCCCTTGCATAGGATGCCAGCAGATTTCCAAAACGGACGCGCTCCTCCGGATCCAGCCCTGCTGTCGGCTCATCCGCAATCAGAACCTCCGGATCGTTTAACAGTGCCTGCGCAATCCCAAACCTCCTTTTCATACCGCCCGAAAGCTCTTTGATGCGCCTGTTCCTTTCCGAATCCAGATTGACCTCCCTTAAGAGAACCGACACGCGTTCCCGGCGCACCCCACGCGGCAGCTCCGCTAAAACTCCCAGATAATCCATTGCCTCCGCCACGCGCATGTTGGGATACATAGAAAAATCCTGCGGCAAATAGCCCACCATCCCGCGGATTTTCCTTTTGTCCCGGATATCCACGCCATTCATTGTCACGCTTCCTGTATCCGGCTCCAAAAGCGTTGCCAGAATGCGCATCAGCGTCGTTTTTCCGGCCCCGTTTTTTCCCAGCAGGCCGTACATGCCGGTTCCCATGCTCAGTGAAATATGATCAAATACCCGGTGTGTTCCATAGCTTTTCCCTAAATCCTTGATTCTAATTTCCATAAAAAAACCTCCTTACGTTTTGTAAGGAGATTCTCGCACCGAAAAGTCAATTTTTTGTAAAAGTATCCTCTTTTTTGAAACGCACTAAAACATACGCACCGCCGCACTCCCGGTTTGCTATGCTTAAGTCCCCGCCCTGCTTTTCGCAGAGTGTCTTACAGACCGTAAGCCCGATCCCAAAGCTCCCTTCCTTTTTGCCGGAGCTGTAAAACAATTCCGTCGCGCGCCTCAGCCCTTCTGCGGAAAATCCCGTTCCGTCATCCTCCACGGCTATCGTCACATATTCTGCATCCTCTAACGCCTTGAGCGTAATATGCTTCCTCGCAAACCGCAATGCATTGCCGACAATATTTTCCAGAATTTTAAACAGCATCTGCTTATCCAGCCAAAGAACCTCTGACGTAAGCCGATTTTCCAACACAAACGTCTTTCCCTGCTGTCCTGCCAAAAGCGAACATTCTCGTTCCAGCTCCAAAAGCAGCTCCTTTGTGTTCCATTTTTCCTTTTCCAGCTCCATATCCGCAAGCCTCTGAATATCCTGTATGCAGTCCACATACCGTTCCAGACGCTGCCCCGACTGCCGCATAGCGCTAAGCGTCGTCCTCAAAAGCTCTCTGGTCAAAGCTCCCTTTTCCTCTGCCTGTTCCAGGTAATCCAGATAACCCCGGATCACGGTAATCGGCGTGCGCAAATCATGGGAAACGGAGGCTGTAATTGCCTCCCTCTCCTGCAGCATATCCCACATTTTCTGATTGTTTTCATAGAGCGACTGCCGCATATCCTCAAAAATCCCGCACAGCCTCCCCAGCTCGTCTTTGGAACGATAGCCCATCTGAAAATCCAGATCCGAATCCGAAATGTGCTGGATGCCGTCTTTTAATGCCTCAATCGGCTTCTGCAGCCGGGTCCTGTAAAAAAACGCAACCGCAAACCACACGCCCAGAACGACATAACACACCGGCAGTACCGGCATCAGAACGGTTATCATGCAGTAAGCGATCTGATTCCCGCCCGAAAGCTCACCGTACGAATAATCCTCCGGCTCCAGTACATAGCCGTACAAAACACTGCCGTCCGTACCAGGCTTCACTTTATAATCATGGCTTTTAATCACAATCCCTCTGGTGTCCAACAACCTCTGGCGTATGGATAAAGCGGCAAAAACCGTACCGGCCGAAAGCGCCGCCGCCACAGCCAAGGTGATGATCAGCAGCAAAGCCAGCGGCCTTTTTAAGGATGCTTTTTCCATTTGTATCCCACTCCCCACACCGTTTCAATATAATTTTCTTCCGTATACACAGCCAGCTTCCGTCTTATTTTGCGGATATGCTCCTTGATTACACTGTCGTCTCCCGTTCCCTCGTATCCCCAAATCCGCTCATAGATCCGCTCCCTGCCGAACACCTGCCCGGCATTCATGGACAACAGGCGAATGATTTCAAACTCCTTACGGGACAGCTCCACATAGTTTCCTTTTACAAACACGCTGCGGCTGCCGTAATCGATCACCAGTTCCTCCAAAAACCGTCCCTTTGTCTTCACATGGCTCCGCTCCTCCCTGCGCAGATGCGCCTGCACCCGCGCAATAAGCTCCCGCATGGAAAACGGCTTTGTAATATAATCATCCCCGCCGGCCAGAAGCCCGTTTACCTTATCTGTATCCGAAACCCGTGCCGTCAGAAATAGAATCGGAACAGAAACATGGGAGCGGATCGCGCTGCACAGTGTAAGGCCGTCCATTCCTTCCATATTGATGTCCAGAAGAATCAAATCCGGCGAATACAAAAGCTTCTCCAACGCGTCTTTTGCATTGTCCGCAGTATAAACCAGATAGCCCTCCAGCTGAAACTGCAGTGTGAGAAGCTCTAAAATAGCGCTTTCGTCGTCCACAACTAATATTTTGTATTTTGTGTCCATAGGATGCATCCCTTTCCGCCGTATGTATGATGTTATTTTCCCATTTAAAAGTCAAATTTCTGTCAAATCTGTACGAAGGGATGTTCCATACGATTGGGCAGGAGCGTGTTTATCTGATAAAGCTGGTCTTCTCTTCATATTCGTTTTCCGGCACTTCGATTCCCTGTGCCTTCCCCGCTTCGATACACCGTAACAGCCACGCCATATTCCGGCCCAGATTCCGCATCACCTGCAGGCCCTCCTTATCCTGCAAAACCTCCTCCGGCCGGTTGCCGTGCACCATGTTCCAGTAAGAGGAGGAAACCACCGGCATCTCTGCAATTGTAAAATACTTATTCAGTACATCTACCGATGCCGTCGTCCCGGCACGTCTCGCGGAAGCAACCGCAGCCCCCGGCTTATGGGCAAACGCGCTTTTCCCTGCATAAAACATCCGATCCAGCGCACTTAATACCCGCCCTGACGGATGTGCATAATACACCGGCGTACCGAACACAAATCCGTCTGCTTCCCTTGCCTTTGCAATCAGCTCATTGATCCCGTCATCTCCGAACACACATCCGGGCTGCTTTGTATTGCACTGCCCGCAACCGATACAGTCCCGAATGGCACCTGCTCCCAGACAGACAATCTCCGTTTCTGCCCCTTCCTGTTCCAAGGCCTTTGCAACCTCTGCCAGAGCCGTATACGTACATCCTTTTTCCTTAGGGCTTCCATTTACTAATAATACCTTCATGTGCAACAATCCTCCTGATATATTTTTTCATTAATACTAATATATTCATTATATTTCCTGCCATCCCTAAAATCAATGAGATCTTCCCTTTTCCCACCGCAACTGCTATAATTTCTATAACTTATTCACCCAACGTATTCAGAAAGGAGCAATCTTTATGAAACCTATCAGCACACCAAACGCCCCCGGCGCCATCGGCCCTTATTCCCAGGGCTATGAAGCCAACGGCCTTCTTTTTACCTCCGGCCAGATTGCAATCATCCCCGAAACCGGGGAAATCGCAGCCGGCATCGAAGCCCAGACACACCAATGCTGCAAAAATATCGGCGCTATCTTAACTGCCGCCGGATGCAGCTACAGCAATGTCATCAAAACCACCTGTTTCTTATCCGATATGGCCGACTTCGCTGTTTTTAACGATATTTACGCAGGCTATTTCACATCCAAGCCTGCCAGAAGCTGCGTCGCGGTAAAGGAGCTGCCCAAGGGCGTCCTCTGCGAAATCGACGCCATTGCAGTAAAATAAAAATAAAAAGAGCTGGAGCTGCCACACGGCAGTCCAGCCTTTTTATATCTCTCTTCTTTAGATTCCCATATTCACCCGCAGCCCCTTCAGTTCTTCCTCCAGCAGCTTCTCTTCCTCTAAAATCTTCTGAATCTCTGCATCCATACTGTCGGTGCTGATTTCACTCATCAGGGCCTGTTCGACACGCTCCGAAGCATT
>CANDKL010000035.1 GCA_947385255.1 uncultured Roseburia sp.
CCCTACACGACGCTCTTCCGATCTCCATCTGCAGTACGATTTGCTCTACGGCGAACGGTACGCTTACGAGGGAGCGGAGCCCTATCCGGCGACGGAACTGGTAATGGGCGTCGAAGATACCTCTATATACAATATCTGGCGTTCTGCTGCCTCGGATTATGTGACAATCAGCGGAAAAAATTTTACCAAATGGAGCAAAATTTATGTCAACGGCGTTAAAATGCCTACGATTTATATCAACGGCTCCAGGCTTCGGATGCATGCCGGAGATTTAAAGGACGGAGACACCGTTGTTGTAAATCAGATGGGATCCGGAAATTCTGTTTTCCGGAGCACGCCTGAGTTTGTCTACGATGATCCGTACGCAGCGGATACGGAGCAGCAGCCGATGGAATAAAAACAAAAAGTTTTACACCGACGCGGAATAAAAGACTCCTCTTCTCCACACACTAAGCTGTGCAAAATGCAGTTTTACGAAAGGAGAATACCGTATGGATGTAAAAGAAAACAGCGGGATTTCGTTTGCCGCCAACACATTAGACGACATCCCGACCCCATCTGAACATGCAAAGGAAATTACCGGCCTTGTAAAAAAGGGCGGAAAAATAACCGGCTATCAGCTTTCGGATAACCGGATTGTCAATAAAGAAGAGGGCGTTGCGCTTGCAAGGGCCGGTGAAATCGCGGGCGTCGGCATTGCACACAGAAGGGGTACGGAATATTTAAAATCTATCCCTGACGGCACGGATGAAAATAATTTAAGCCATCTGCCTACCGTGAAGGCTTCTGTCAAATAAATATAGATATTATAAAACAGGGAGATAGCAGCAGCTATCTCCCTGAACATGTTGCCGGCTTTTATCAAAGCCGCTTTATTTATTCATCTGCTCTATAAATTCCGCCGCATCGTCCGGCGCATCGTCCATGGACTCGTCGCCGACGTCTACAACATGAACCTCCTTGCGGTACAGGATATCATACATAACCGGCACGATAAACATCGTCATAATGGTTGCATACAAAAGTCCTCCTGCCACAACAATCGCCATGCCCCTTCCCAGCTCGCTTGCCGTATTCTGGCTGAAAATCATAGCCAGCATGGCAAGAATGGTCGTAAAGGCTGTCATCAGAATCGGGCGCATACGCGTTTTTCCGGTCGCGACCAAAGCGTCGTGCCTTGTCATCCCGCCGACGCGGAGCTGATTCGTATAGTCTACAAACACAATCCCGTTGTTTACTACCGTTCCCATCAGCACCAAAAATCCCATCAGTGTAATCAAAGACATCTGCTCCCCGGTAAACAGCATGGCCAAAAGTCCGCCCGTAAAGGCCAACGGCACCGTAAAGATAACGATAAACGGCGACAGAAGGCTCTGGAACTGCGCTACCATTACCAGGTAAATCAGCAGAAAGCCCAATATCAAAAGCTTGCCCATCTGTTCGAGCATATCCGTAACGCTGGAGGTCTCGCCGCCAAATTCAAAGCTGTAGCCCTCCGGCATATCATAGCTGTTTAACAGATCCTCTACCTCTCTGGATAAAACGGTGGTATTGTACCCGTCTTTTGTATCGGCTGTCACGCTCAAAAGCCTCTCGCCGTTCGAACGGCTGATGTCCGCTACGCTCTTGCCGTAATCTAGGGTCGCAAATTCACTGAGCGTATGCGTTTCTGTGACGGTTTTGCCGTCGTCATCCTGCTTTTGGGTTTCGAACTCCATATCCATTAGATTTTCCTTGGTCAGAAGATTGGTTTCGTCCACGATGACAACGTCCATATCGGTTTCATCCACCGTCATCGTCACAGCCGTTTTATCCGTCGTCAGCCGATCGCTGATATCGCCGTAAATCTGTGCGCCGGTCAGGCCCAGACGCATGGATTTGTCCTTGTCAATGTTTAGGTGAATTTCTTCGTCTGCTTCCTCCTGCCCGTTGCTGACATTTTCAAAGCCCTCCACCTGCTCAAGCATCCCCACAAATTCCTCGCTGATGGTGGTAAGCGTCTCCAAATCCGCGCCGTGGATATCCACCTGTAAGCCGCTGCCAAGCATTTCGTCCATCTCGCCCATCATGGAATTGGATACGGCAACCTCGCATTCCATTTCCCCTGTCGCTTCTTCTATCGCACTGCAGATTGTTTCCACCTGGCCCTTGCTGCTAAAATCCTCCCCGGGAAGGACATAATAGGCAAAGCTTCCGTAATTGTCCCCAGAGGATGCGCCCATGCCGCCGACCAGCCCCGCAGAGCTGCTTGCATCCATTGCTCCGACATATTCCACGCCCTCTACCGCAAGAACCGCCTCCATCACCGCGTCCGCCTTCTGGTACGCGGTATCCTTGTCATCCTCCTTAAGCATAGTCACGGTAACGGAAATCTGATCGCTTCCCATATCCGGTATCAGCACAATTCCCATATTCATTACGGTCACAATACAAAATACCAACAGCAATATCGAAAGCCCAAGCGGCAGAACCTTAAACCGCAGGCAGAATTTCAAAATTCCTGCGTACAAATCCTGCACCTTTTCAAAAATACGATGCGGCTTCGGCGTTGCCTTTTTCAGAAGTACAGAGCCAATGGTCGGCACGGCGGTAAGCGCTACCGCAAGAGACGCCGTTAGGGAAAACGTAATTGTAAGCGCAAACGGAAGCAACAAATCCCGCACCATCCCCGTTGTAAATACCATTGGGAAAAATACGCAAATGGTCGTAAGCGTCGACGCAATAATCGCGCCTGCCACCTGCTTTGCCCCCTGTACGGCTGCACGCGGCGCGGTTAAGCCCCGGTAGCGCAGACGGTAAATATTTTCAATGACAACAATGGAATTATCCACAAGCATACCGATCCCGAGCGATAAGCCCGACAGAGACATCATGTTGATGGAAATCCCCATAAAATACATAATGACAATCGCCGTCAGCACACTAAACGGAATACTGAACGCAACGACTAAGGTCGGACGGATGTCCATCAAAAAGATTGCCAGAATCAGTATCGCAAGCAAAGCGCCCACGACCATACTGGACGTAATACTCTGAATTAAAACGGAAATATATTCGCCCTGATCGACCAACGGCGTAATATTTAATTCCGGATAATCCTCTTTCAGCTCCTCAATGGCCTGTAAGCATTCCTGCGACACTTCGCTTGTCCCCGCCGTACTCCCCTTATAAATCGAAAGAATGACGCCCGGATCGCCGTTTACCTTCGCATAGGACTCCCCGGCATTGTCAATCGTCGTCAGATCCGCCACATCCTTAAGACGGACATCCCCGATATCCTTGATTTCGCAGAGCACCATATCCGCAAGCTCTTCGGCAGAGGTATAGCTCTCTCCGACCTTTAACAGCCACTGCTTGTCATTTTCATCGTCAATATATCCGGCCGGCATCGAAAAGTTCTGCGCGTAAATCATGCCGGACAAGGCGTCTAAGGTCAGCATCTGGTCAATATTGGCGTTCTTGCGCGCCTCCGTTACGGAATCCTGGTACGTCTGATTGGCGTTTTCCAATTCCTCCTTTGCCTCGTCCATGGCGGTTTTGGCCGCAGCAATCTGCGCGCTTCCCGATCCGAAGCCCGCCGCTGCCGTAATCTTACCCTGCTCCGCCTGCTTATACGCGTCGTCGATCGCCGCCATCTGGGTTTCCACCTGCTTTAAGACCTCCTCAGCCACCTGAATTTCAATTTTCAGGTTGGCAAGCTCCGTCTCAATCTGCGGCAGACGCACATTCACAACGTCGTAGAGCTGCTTTAAGGTCTTTTTGTCAAGCTCCGCGGCCTGTGCTGCCATGCTCGGATCGATCTGGGAATCCGGCATTGCCGCCAATGTTTCGATTGCCGTCTTAAAATACTTCAGCTTCTTCGGATTGTCTATGGCGTCCTTCACATCGACCGGCATCTGCGCCGCGTCCAGCGGGCTGTATGCCCCAAGCTGCGCCTGCATCCCCGCCGCGGCCGCCTGCATCTGGGCAAACATCTCATTTAAGCTGTTATATGTACCTTCTATCTTATTTTTTTTATAAGCCTTCTTTTCCCCTTCCAGCGCAGACCTGCTGGCCTTTAAGCTGGTAAGCTGCGATTCGTAGGAGGCCCTTGTGGCAACGGCCTGGCTGAGCTGCAGCGAAGCATCCGCAAGCTCGGTCGTTGTCGTCCCCTGCTGCTCGGAAAGATCCTGCTCCCGTTTGTTGATTTCCGCCCGGGCGTCCGCAAGGGAGCTTTCCGCATCCGTCAGCTCACTCTTCGCATCCGCCAGCTTATCGTTGGTCAAAAGCAAGATTTTCTCATTGATGGCATCAACCTTTTCCTGGTTCAGACGAACCTCAATGGTCTTTTCCACAATTCCGATATCCGATACGCTGGCCACGCCTGCCTGACGTTCAAAATAAGGAACGACCGTTTCCTCCGTAAAATCGGACAGCTCGTAAATATCCTTGCCCTCGTAGCTTACGCTGGCATACATCGTCGCCATCATATCCATACTGATTTCCATAATATTCGGCGTACCGCAGGTATCCGGCAGAAGCGACTGAAGCTGGTTCGTCGTCGACGACACCTTTACCATAGCGGAATCCATGCTGGTATCCTCTTCAAACTCCAGCATCACCATGCTGTAATTTTCCGCGCTGGTACTGGTTACGTTTTCCACGCCGTTTACCGTACCAAGCGCTGCCTCCATCGGCTTAGTAACATTCTCCTCCACCTTTTCCGGACTTGCCCCCGGGTAGGTTGTAACCACCACCATATACGGCATACTCATCTCCGGCAGCAGATCCGTCCGCATCCCCGTAAGGGCGACAAATCCGATTACCAGGACGATGATGACTGCAACCAGTACCGTAAAGGGCTTTTTTACACTGTATTTAATCATCGCAACCTCCATCTCCACATCGTGGGAAACTGTTAAACGACTGTATTTTACCACAATTTTTTAGAGGGAAGTACGGAATTTCGCTTTTTTTATATTTTTTTCAGATTTGGGCTCTCCAAAAAACTTCCGCTTCCCCCCTTGCATTTTCCCTCCATCCATTATATGATAGTAAAAATTTATGTAAGGAGGATCTCTATGCGCCATTTAATGAGCCCGTTAGACCTCACCGTAGAAGAGCTTGACGACCTTCTCACCCTGGCTAACGACATTGAACACAACCCTTCCAAATACGCACATGCATGCGAAGGCAAGAAGCTTGCAACCTGCTTCTATGAGCCAAGCACTCGCACAAGGCTCAGCTTTGAGGCTGCCATGTTAAATCTCGGAGGCTCCGTTTTAGGATTTTCCAGCGCCGACAGCAGCTCTGCTGCCAAAGGCGAAAGCGTTTCCGATACCATCCGCGTCATTTCCTGCTATGCAGATATCTGTGCCATACGTCATCCCAAGGAAGGCGCAGCGCTCGTTGCTTCTTCCAAATCTCTGATTCCCGTCATCAACGCCGGCGACGGCGGCCACCAGCATCCAACCCAGACCTTAACTGATTTGCTGACCATCCGTTCTTTAAAGGGACGGCTGAACCGGCTGAAAATCGGCCTGTGCGGCGATTTGAAATTCGGGCGCACCGTCCATTCACTGATCCATGCGTTAAGCCGCTATACGGATGTGGAATTTATTCTGATTTCCCCGGAGGAGCTGCGCATCCCAGGCTATATCCGAGAGGATCTGCTGCGAAAAAAAAGCATTCCGTTCCAGGAGCTTGAGCGCTTAGAGGATGCGATGCCCATGCTTGATATTTTATATATGACACGCGTACAAAAGGAACGTTTTTTCAATGAAGAGGACTATGTCCGCATGAAGGATTATTATATTCTGACTAAGGACAAGCTGTCCCATGCAAAAGAGGATATGCTGATTCTGCATCCGCTCCCCCGTGTCAATGAAATCTCGGTGGAGGTAGACAGCGATCCGCGCGCCGTGTACTTTAAGCAGGCGCAATACGGCGTATATGTACGCATGGCACTGATTCTCACCCTGTTGAAATGGAGGTAATCTATGTTAAATATCAGCGGAATTCAGGAGGGCTTCGTGCTCGACCACATCAAGGCGGGCATGAGTATGTCCATTTACAAGGATTTGAAATTAGATCGGCTTGACTGCCAGATTGCAATTATTAAAAATGCCAGAAGCAATAAAATGGGGAAAAAAGACATGATTAAGGTCGAATGCCCGATTGATGCATTGGATTTGGATATTTTGGGATTTATTGACCATAATATTACGGTAAACATTATTCAGAACGACAAAATTGTGGAGAAAAAGAAACTCCACCTGCCAAACCAGGTAGTCAATGTCATCCAGTGCAAAAATCCCAGATGCATCACCTCGATCGAACAGGAGCTGGATCAGATATTCATTCTGACCGATAAGGAAAAGGAAATCTACCGCTGCAAATACTGCGACGAGCGGCTTAAAAAGAAGAGGCATCTGGAATAGTCAGGAGGGATTTTTATAAAAACCAGAAAGCTTACCAGACCTTTCACCGTCATTTCTATTGCGATCGTTTTGCTGTCTGCCGGCGTTTCCTGCGGCAGGAATCCGTCCTCCGGCGACAGCAAAACAGAGGTTCGCATCGCTTATTTTCCAAATATAACCCACACACAGGCGCTTGTTTTAAAAAACCAGGGAACGCTGGAGCTGGCCTGGGAGGACACCTGCAGCGTCACCTGGACCTCGTTTAACGCCGGCCCTTCCGAAATTGAAGCTATTTTTGCAGGCGAAATCGACATCGGCTACATCGGCCCGGTCCCCGCCTTAAATGCCAATATCAAATCCGGAGGCGACGTCAAAATCATCTCCAATGCCACAAATGCCGGAGCCGTGCTTCTGGTGCGCAAGGACGCGGGTATTGCCTCCATTCAGGATTTGTCCGGAAAAAAGGTTGCCGTTCCGCAGCTTGCCAATACGCAGCATTTATGCCTGCTTGCCCTTCTGGCCGAAAACGGCCTGAAAACGACGGATAAGGGCGGCGACGTCACCATAAATGCCAGCTCCAACGCAGATATTGTAAACCTGATGGATAACGGAAGCATTGACGCCGCCGTCGTTCCCGAGCCGTGGGGAACCATTATGGAAAACAACGGGAACGCCGAAGTCCTTCTGGATTACGACGAGCTGTACCGCAACGGCAGCTACCCTGCCGCGCTTGTCGTTGCACGCGGCGATTTTATTGACGCGCATCCCGAGCTGGTCCGGGAATTTTTGGAAATGCATGAAAGCACGACGCTGTTTATCAACCAAAATCCAGCGGAGGCGCAGGAAATCGTCAATACGGAAATCCAAAGCGCTACCGGTAAATCCATAGACGCCGACGTCTTAAAATCCGCATTTACCCGTATCGACATCGACACAGGCCTGAATGCCGACGCCATCCTCTCCTTTGCCGCGATTGGCAAGGAGGAAGGCTTTCACAATCTCATTCCGGAGGAAAACGATGTATTTATCACTGAATTCAATCCATAAACAATTCCGTTCCGGCAAAAAAGAAACCCTGCAGGACGTTTCCTTTACTGCCGACAAGGGTGAATTTATCTGCATCGTCGGCCCGTCCGGCTGCGGAAAATCCACATTGCTCAATCTTGTCGCCGGACTTGACACCCCGACCTCCGGCGAAATCACACTGGACGGAACACGCGTCACAGGACCCGGCGCCGACCGCGTCGTCATGTTTCAGGAAGCCGCGCTTTACCCCTGGCTCAATGTGATGCAGAATGTCATGTTCGGCTTAAAGGCTGCCGGCCATCCAAAGGAACGCCAGATGGAGCTTGCAGAAAAATATCTGAAAATGGTACAGCTGTGGCACTATAAGGATTATCCCATCCACCAGATTTCCGGCGGCATGCGCCAGCGCACCGCCTTAGCACGCGCACTTGCCTTAGAGAGCAAGCTGCTTTTGATGGACGAACCGTTTTCCGCCTTAGACAAGCAGACCATCCATATCCTGCGTGCCGAGCTGGAGCAGATTTGGGAAAAGCATAAAAAAACGATTTTATATGTGACGCACAGCGTGGAGGAAGCCGTCTATTTTGCGGACCGCGTCATTGTCATGGCGGAAAACCCGGGACGGATCCGTGAAATCGTCCCCATCCCCCTAAGCCGCCCCCGCAACATTGAGGATGCCGCCTTTCTCTCCCTGCGCAAACGGATCCTCTCAGGGGTACAGCTTTCTGCCTGGAAAAGCGCCGCAGGGGAATTTGATCGGGAGGAGGAATGGACGTGAAACGAATGAAATGGGCGGAGAGCCTGCTGTTTTTCATCGGACTTCTGCTGCTCTGGCAGCTTTTATACACTGCCGCCTGCAGCTGGCTTGGCTGGGCAAAGCCCTATGCCATCCCAAACCCCATCGGCGTACTGCGCTGCATAGTGACTTTGTTTTCCGACGGCACGCTGGCAGCCGCTGTTGCAGGCAGCCTGCTCCGTGTATTGCTTGGCTTTGCGCTTTCGGTTGTCATCGGAATTCTGCTTGGCATTCTCATTGTGCATTCCGGCTATCTGGAGCGGAATTTAAAGCCCCTGATTTTAGGCGTTCAGACGCTCCCGAGCATCTGCTGGGTGCCGTTTGCGGTTTTGTGGTTCGGCCTGTCTGAAGGCGCGATTATCTTTGTCGTCGTCATGGGATCTGCGTTCGGCATTGCCATTGCCGTGGAAAGCTGCATCAAAAATGTGCCGCCGCTCTATATCCGGGCGGCGCGTACCATGGGCGTAGACTCCTTCGAGCTTTACCGCATGGTCATTTTCCCTGCCGCACTGCCTGCATTTGTCGCCGGATTAAAGCAGGGCTGGTCCTTTGCCTGGCGCGCACTGATGTCCGGCGAGGTCATGTCCGCGTCCATGGGTCTTGGATATACGCTGATGGTTGGGCGGGATCTGGCTGATATCAATCAGGTAATGACTGTGATGCTGGTGATTATCCTGATTGGGGTACTGATTGACAAATGGATTTTTGGCGTGATAGAACGGCGGATTCTTACGGTACGGGGGATGCTGTAGGATGTATCGCCAGAGAGAAGCAGAATGTATCCGCCAGGGAGGGGAATAACGCAGCCTCTCCCCGGCGAATACAGCCATTCCGATATATCTGCTATACAAGTATTACATCATGAAAACTGCCGAACAATGCAATTGGATGCTCTTCGCCGTATTTATGGGATTAATTGATAACCAGCTTCAGTCCGCTTCCTTTGGATCCGCAGGCCTTTAAAAAACGCCGGTCCTTAGCGCGTGGCGATTGCCTGCAATCGGCACACGCTTAGTACCGCTGCGTTTTTTACGAGCGCAAGCGTGCCGGAGGATCCAAAGGAAGCGGACTGAAGCGTCGCTATTGAATAACCCCCAAATACCCATGGCAATCATTTCTCCACCGCATGAAAAGTAATCCAAAATCCATACAAACGCTCCGTATCCCCCAATCTCCATTTACTTTTCCCACATCATTTGCTATAATAGGTCTGCAAAAGAAAAAAGAAAAGGAAGATCACATATGCAAACACCACCACCCATCCAGAATTTTGACGAAAAAGAACCTTACATATACGCCAGCTACGCCTCCGAGGATACCGCAAAGGTTTTTCCAATCCTTGAACGGCTGCAGTCCGACGGCTTCCGTTTATGGTATTACGACAACACCGATGCCGATCGTGCGCAGATAAAAGCGGCCAGGGCAAAGCTTAAGCATGCTATGTTTTTTCTGGCATTCTTAAGCCCCTCCTATTTACAATCTGTTGTCTGCCAGAAGGAATTTGGCGCAGGACAGGCAAAGGATTTTTCCAAATGTATCCTGATTCATATAGAAAACGCCGAGCTTGACACTGCCTCCACCTTTTTCTTTGCCAGAGCGCAAAACGTCCGATGGTATATGAGCGAGGACAACGAGCCACTGTGCTACTACGTGCTTTACGAGGTAGGGAATCTCGATAAGTGTAATATTCACGGTAACGTACCGTCCATTCCGCTTGCTTCCGTATACGGCGAGGATGCTTCTGCTTCAGGAGGTACTCTCCCCCAAACAGGCGATACGCAGATTAACACAGATCGCATAAAAAAATTATCCTTTCTGTTCATGGGGATTGCGATTCTGATTGCAGCATTTCTGCTTTTTCGGTCCTGACCGGTATGCATCAAAAGCAAAAGCCATTTAAAAATAGCTTTTTCGTTAAAAATGACACATGAACCGGTAATATCCGTCATGTGTCATTTCATATTTTAATAAAAAGCCAGAACCTGCTGCATGAAGCTGTAGCAGATCAGACAAGCTGTATTGTTACGGAAGCTTACTCTAATTATGATGCCTGTCTCTATGATGTCCGCCTCCATGATGTCCGCCTCCATAATGCCCGCTTTCCTGAGGCTGTGCATAATTCTGTTGTCCTACGCAATGATCGCATACGCCGTCTCCATTGGCATCCACATAGCTCCCACAAACCGACGCTTCACTGCTCCCTACGCAATGATCGCATATTCCGTCTCCGTTTCCATCCACATAGTTCTCACAGATTGACGCTTCACTGCTCCCTACGCAATGATCGCACACGCCGTCTCCGTTGGCATCCACATAATATCCGCAGCGCACCGCTTCCGGCTCTATATTCTGTACACGCTCTGCTTTTACTGCATCCGGCTCCGCAAGCTCTGTCTCCGTAATCACTGTCCCAACAGGAACATCCTCTCTTTGCAGACCGGATGCAATGACCGGTAAGGAAATCCCCACTACCGCTAAAACCGCAAGACCTGTCAAAACTACTTTTTTCATACCAATACTCCTTTCCTTTTAACTATACTTATACTGCTTTTCTGCTACCAGCACGACCACTGTTCGAGGAGGTATCTTAATCTTACTCTCATAATCAAATTCTGTCAATGCCCCAATGTCCTTTCCGTCCTCGTATTCCACAGACGTATTCACGCAAACCTTCCACTGCATCCCGTCCGGCAGCACCGGAAGCTGCATCTCTAAGGGCTCCCAGTAGGCGTTCATTCCATAAAATACAATATCGTCTCTGGTATCCGCCTCATTCCGTCCGGCATACATGACGCCGATGAGCCTTGTCGTGTAATCCGTTCCTCCGTTCCACGGATATCCATTGTGAATGCTGATTTCCGGAAGGCCGCAGGAGGCGTTCATCGTCGGCTTCCGTACAATGTCATACCGTTTGCGGAATCAGATCATGTACCGGCAGAAATCATGGATCTCCCGGTATTCCTTCAGCCTTTCCCAGTCCAGCCAGGAAATGACATTGTCCTGGCAGTAGGCATTATTATTTCCAAACTGTGTATTGCAGAATTCGTCTCCCGCTAAAAACATCGCGGGGCCTCTGCTGCACAGCAGCGTTGCAAATGCATTTTTCACCATACGCCGCCGCAGACCTTCAATCCGCGGATCGTCTGTTTCACCCTCCACGCCGCAGTTCCAGCTGTTTCCGTTGTTATCCCCGTCTGTGTTGTCCCAGCCGTTTTTTTCGTTGTGCTTCATATTATATGCATACATGTCGTACAGCGTAAAGCCGTCATGACAGTTTAAAAAGTTGACGGACGCGCACTTACCGCGCTCGGACGGATCATACAGGTCTCTTGAGCCGGTAATCCGTGTAATCGCCGTTCCGGCCATGCCCTCGTCTCCCTTCAGAAAGCGGCGCATATCGTCCCGGTATCTGCCGTTCCACTCCGACCATCTGCGGAATGCCGGAAAATTGCCCACCTGGTAAAGGCCTCCCGCATCCCAGGCCTCGGCAATCAGCTGCACCTTTCCCAGAATGGAATCACAGGCAATTGCCTGCAGGATAGGAGGCTCCTCCATCGGCGCTCCATCCTGATCCCGCGTCAAAATCGACGCCAGGTCAAACCGGAAGCCGTCCACCCGGTACTCTGTCACCCAGTACCGCAGGCAGTCGATGATAAACCGGCGCGTCATCGGATGGTTGCAGTTTAATACGTTGCCGCATCCGCTGAAATTATAATAATACCCGTCCGGCGTCAATATATAATAGACATTGTTGTCTATTCCCTTAAAGGAAAAGCACGGGCCTTCCTCATTCCCCTCTGCCGTATGGTTAAAGACCACATCCAGGATTACCTCTATTCCGTTCTCCTTCAGCTCATAAATCATGCGTTTCAGCTCTTCCCCCTCATGGTTATGCTCCACGACGGAGGTATATCCCGTATTCGGTGCGAAAAAACAGACCGTATTATAGCCCCAGTAATTGTACAGACGCTCGCCGTCTACAACCCTGCTGTTTTCCATTTCGTCGAACTCAAATACCGGCATCAGCTCCACCGCATTTACGCCCAGATCCTTTAAATATGGAATCTTCTGACGGAGCCCCTCGTATGTTCCCTTCGCCGTCACACCGGAGGATTCATGCCTGGTAAAGCCTCTTACATGCAGTTCGTAAATCACCAGATCCTCCAGCGGATATTCCAGCTGACGGATATTGCCCCAGTCAAAATTGTTCTCGACAACCCTCGCATGGTACTCAAAGCTCTTACCGAACTCCGGGCGGTCTCCCCAGTTGCGCTGCCCGGTTACCGCCCTGGCATACGGATCCAGCAAAACCTTTTCCTTCTGGAACAGAAGGCCTCTTTCCCTGTCATACGGCCCGTCTAACTGGAACGCGTATTCAAATTCCTCAATTTTCAGCCCAAACACCAGCATGGAATACGTATTCCCAATGTGATACGATTCCGGAAATGTCAGCCTTGCATACGGCTCACGCTCCTGCGGACGGAATAAAAGCAGGGTACAGCTGGTCGCGCCAATCGAATGAATCGTAAAGCTGACTCCGTTTGATGTCGCCGTCGCACCGTCCCTGTTATAAAACCCCGGCCGCACCGAAAAACCCTCAATCACATCCAGCGGCTGCAGCTTTACCCCGCGCCGCGGCTTCTGCTGTACAGCATTCATATCAGTGCCTCTTACTTTCTCCGGTTCCCTCGTCCTCTTCGGAACCTCCTTCTTTTCATATTGTGGCACTGTATTCCTGTTTCTAATCACATCGGGCTTCTTTTCTTTCACCGTAAACAAATCAAACAGCTCATGAAGTATCCCTGCCATAGCACACACTCCTCTCTAAGCTTTTGCCTTCCCCTGATACAGATAGTATACTGGAAGCCCTCTGAGATGTAAAGCATTCTATAAAAAAACAGCCGCCTCAAGGCTCCCTTCCCCAAGGTGGCTGCAAGCCCTAACAGGGCCTGAAGCAGCAATTACACATCATATTCAAAAACAGCATGCTTAAGCACCAGCTGCCGGTTCCCGCATAAGGCCTCTCATATCCCTGTCCCATGCTCTGATACCATGTCCCGTCAAATTCCAGATGCTGCATAAACTGCCTGTATTCTATGTTGCTCGGCTCTAAATGAACTGCCTCCGCAATATGCAGCTTGGCCGTCATATTATTCCCGATTCCCATATTGGCAATTGCGCTGTAATAATACCAGCGGGCTCCCCGGGCAGAAGCATCTACCGATTCCAGAACATGTATCGCCTCCATATAATGCCGGCTTGTAATGTAATTGTAAGCCGCCTGCAGCTCTATGGAGTCCGTTCCGCTCCCGGCGGAATACCCGCCATACGTACGGCTGCCGCCATAGCTGTAGCTCTGCTGCTTTTCCTTCATAATTTGATCATAGGCCTGCTGCACCTGCTTGAACCGCTCCTCTGCCGCAGCCTTATTGGGATTGTTCACATTGGCATCCGGATGGTATTTCCGGCTTAAGGTACGGTATGCTTTTTTGATTTCCTCGTCACTGGCTCCCGGCGCAATGCCTAAAACCTCATAGGGATTTGCCATTTGGTTTTCCTTTCTTTTTCCTCTCCTGCTTTCTTTTTTTCAGCTGGATATATTCGTATCTGGACCAGACGCCGGAATACAGCACATTGCGCAGGATATCTGCATGCAGCAGAATCGGCATACGCTCAAAGGATTTTGCGCATTCCGACATCATACTGGTCAAAAGCAGCTTTGCAAACGTTTCAAAATCGCTCTCCTGCTCGCAGACCATCTTAGCAAACGGATTGTAGGCCTGGTGCTTTTTATCCTTTTCCAAATCCTCATAGGCATCCATCAAATAGATAAATTTGCCCATATAAAATCCCATGCAGTGCAGCTCCTCCGCCCATTCATCCTGCTTCCAGCTAAAGACCTCTCCTGTCATTTCCCCGGTCAGGCCGGCAATCCGGTCGATATTTTCTTCCTCCGCCGCTTCCGCCTCCGTAAGCTCCTTCATATATCGTTCCACCGCGGCCACCTGCCCCGGATACCTCTGGCGGATGCGCTCGTAATCCTTGACAAACGCCCTGGCAAACGCCTTTTTCGTATATGCCCTGCCGTCCCTCCAGTCGTCCTCCAGATTGTGGCAAGCCAGTATGACATTCATATCCGCCGCGTATTCCGTCGCCTCATTGATCCACGCCGTCTGCTTTCTGGTTGGATGAATCGGACAGGTAAATGCCGTTTCCTCATAGCCAAGCTCATACAAGCCGGTCAAAAGCACCACCAGAAAGGTCATGTCATAATTCAAAAGCATCTGCCCTTTTGTGCCGCAGCTTTTCTTGAGCTTCTGACATAATCCGCAGTAATACGCCTGATAAGCCTTCGCTGCCTCCGCCGCCAGCTCCTTCCGGTTGATATTAATATATCCAAACATAAGCGCTCTTCCTAACTTTTCCTGATAAATTCCGCCTGACATTTCGGACAGGTAATGCAGATCCTGCCTCGTCCCTTTGGAACTCGAACCATCTGCCCGCACTGCGGACATTTATAAAACCGGTAAATTTTCTTCTGCTCCCGGCGGCTTTTCCATTTGTCCCACCTCGCTATGCTCTGGTATCGGATGTTTAAAAACCGCTGATTCTCCTGCTGCCGTTTGGAGATATTCTTCGATAGCGCCCGCCAGTAGGAGTATATCAGCAAAACCAGGGAAACGGCATAAACCACACGGTTTCTGGCAAACATAGACGCCACCATCAGCGCAAGCGTCAGCAGCAGAGACAGCTTCGAGAGCTCGTCAAAGCCATAACGCCCCATCATAAACCTTTGTACTTTTTCTTTCATTTCATGCACCTTCATTCGCTTTTTCATTTTGTTTCTAAATTTATGGTACATTCTGAAAATAAGACTGTCAACTGACCTATTGACTTTTAAGAAACATTTTATAAACTCTTCATCAATTTGGGCTGATAAGCAGAGCGATAAGCCGGGTTCTGTCGTGAATGATCATCTATCTGGGACAGCTGTTGCCAGCTGCCTCAAGCGACCTACCTAAAGCTGGCGGGCCACGTCAACGCTTTTGTTCGGTCTTGCTTCGGATGGGGTTTACATGTGCCCCTGCCGTTACCGGCAGGGCGGTAGTCTCTTACACTGCCCTTCCACCCTTACCGGAGCCAAAGGCTCCGGCGGTATATTTCTGTTGCACTGTCCTTGGAGTCGCCTCCACCGGATGTTATCCGGCATCCTGCCCTGTGAAGCCCGGACTTTCCTCACCCGCAGCATACGCTGCGGCCGCGATCATTTACTCTACTTATCCTGCCCGTTATACATGAAATGCACTTCCTCCGATGAATTCCCGCAGAATGGAATTCCGGCTGATTTCCTCTGCCGGCACCGGAAGGAAATAATCCAGAAATTTCAAAAGCCGCTTGGCCTCCATATATTCCGGCGCATTTTTGTCTACAGAAAACAGCAGCGGCTCCGAGATCGGAAGAGCGTCGTGTAGGGAAAGAGTGTTCTCTACTGTGTA
>CANDKL010000036.1 GCA_947385255.1 uncultured Roseburia sp.
GTGAAGGTTATCATATAAATTCTGTCAGCCGAAGAGTAAAAGCAAGTGATTATGCACATGCAATGGGAACTTCCATAATTACTGACAGTGATTACAGGGGCTATAGCAAGTGGCGTCTGCGGTCACCGGGCTATTTTAAGCACTACGCCGCGAATATTTTTTATTATGGCTCCGTCGACGACTATGGTAGTCCTGCCTACAACGATAATTGTGCATGTGTACCGGCCCTGCATATTGATTTGTCTTCTGAGCTTTGGACTTTAGCGGAGGATGCTTCAGTCAGCAGCTTTCGTCTGGATGCATCTTTATCGGGATCTTTGGGTCAGGATCTAATCTTGACAGGCACTCTCACGTTGTCTGACCAGGCGCAGGCAGCCGCTAGCCTTTTACAGTCGGAAATCGACAAGATTACCTGGACGAGCAGCGACGAAAGCGTTGCAAGGGTGACAAACGTCGCCGGCCAAACGTCGGCGGACAACCGAACAGCCCTTCTGTCAGTTACAGTAAAGCCCTGCAAAGTCGGAAAGGCAGCGATTACAGGCAGAACGTCAAACGGCTTAACCGCAAGCTGTGCGGTGACGGTTGGATCATGCATTGCAATCGATCCTGTCGATCCATCGGCAAATTTCACCGAAGGCCGTACGATTGCCCTTTCAGGAACGTTTACCCTGGAGGAATCTGTAGAAGCCACCGAAGCGAATTTGCATGCAGCAATCAATTCCTTAAAATTTGAATCCTCGGACGATGCAAAAGCCAGGGTTCTTGCCTGCAGCGCAGTCACAAACGAAGACTGCCGTTCCGCTCAATTGGAGATATGGACTACGCTTTACAATGAAGGGGAAGCGACGATTACGGCAATAGCATCCGACGGCCACTCGGCAGAGTGCAGGGTAGCTATCCAGCCGGACGCCTCAGGAAACAGTGAAAATTACGAGGGTAATTATGTGGGGAAAATGCGTGCGCTGCTGCTGAACAAGGAAACATACAATGTCATAAGATACCTCTGCAACAGAAATAATTTCACGGCATCTAATTTTGTGGCTGAGAAAGACGCTGAATTTGGGAATTTATTGGTCATGGGACTTACAGATGTGTATTACAGAGGCTGGGACGGCTGGAGGGATCTGATTGACGGCAGCACATCCGTGGAGGAAGCGGAAAAAATCATTGCGTCCCTCCTGAGTGACTACCAATCTGAGGTAGAAGCATTGTCGCAGGCCAAGACAGCAGAGAAATACGCCAAAATGATCAAAAATGCTTTTGAAGATTATACAACGGCGACGAATTTATTTGCAGCTTTAAACAGCAGTGAGATTGATAGGGCAAGAAAGTATTTCAGTGAAGATCATATTGCAAAGCTGCTTTATGAGGGGAAGTACGATGAATTAATGGCACCTGCAAACCAGATTTTGCAGCATGGAACAGAAACTGCAAGTGCATGGAACGATCTTATGGATGGATTCACCCAATCTGCAGAGGTTTCCAGGATTTTGAAAGATGGCTGTCGGTCAAAACGGTTAAATCTGGAAATAGGCGGCGGGCTAAGCGATCTGGTAGACGTATTAGAAACTGTGTCCTTGTCCCAGGAGACGATGAATCATATGTTCCAATTAGAATCCTTACTGACTGCGGATGAAATGTATGGTGAAATGCTGCTGTACGTAAAAGAACATTGTGCATATGGTGTGGTGCAGGAAGCAGCCGGAAATCTATATTCTGTGATAAATGACAGAACGCAGGGCATTATGGCAGATTTCAAACGCTTTGCTGCAGATAAGCTGGGGGAACAGGTATTTGATTTGGCATTGCAGGCTGCCAGTGAAGGTTCTTATATTTTTGCAATTTTCAAAGCAGGCTTTGAATGGGGGGCTGCCCTGTCGAACACATTCTATAAAGTGGGGGATACGCAGGAGCTGAAGGATTCCTTAAGGACGCAGGCATTCCTCGCCAATACGCTGGGCAGATGGGCGTCAGACAAAAGAACAGAATACATGTCGGCGATAGGAACGGAGGAGGAGGCTTTAAAAGCAAAGGAATTATATTATAGCCTGTATATGCTGTGGGAATCCCGGAAATGCGCGGAGGAGACCTTGCAGAGCCTTTTAAAAACCACAAAAGCGGAATGGTCGGTCAATTATAGTGTTTCTGCAAGGACATCAAGTATGCTGGAGACTTATAAGGACGGCATTTTTTCCGAAGGAAATATGGCCGGCCTATTTGGAATTTCCGTGTCATGCCCGGTGGATGTGGAGGTTTATAGTGCTACCGGGGAGAAATTGCTCACGGTAAAGGACGGAGCGGAATGCGCAGGCTTTGAAAACGGGATCTATTACCGTTGCGTGTATAACCCGCTTTCTAAGGACTACGACAAATATATCTACTATAGCGAGGATTTGAGTTATCGCGTGAAAATACTGGCAAAGGATTTGGGAGCGGTGGATGCCTCTGTTATCAGCGTGAATGAGAACGGACATCTCGACGAATTTTATTTTGAAAATACAGGAATCGAACAGGGAACTGTCATAGATCTCGGGGATATTTCGAAAGAAGGTATCGAATACAGGGTAATCCGTTCGGATGGCAGTGAAAAATCAGAAACAATGGATATCAGGAAGGCAGAAAAAATTGCCGCGCGTTCTATCGCATTAAGTACAGATTCGCTGGAATTGGAGGCCGGGAAAAAGCAGCTGCTGACGGTTTCTTTTGTGCCGGCCAATGCGACAGACCAAAAGGTGGCATGGGTTTCGGACAATGAAGCCGTTGTGTCCGTGAACAGCGACGGCGTTATCACCGCGATAGCAGCCGGGACAGCAGTGGTAACCGTTTTCCAGGGAGAGTTAAAACAGACGTGCCAAATTACAGTCAAGGGACAAAACACAGGGAATCAAACGGAAGATCGTCCGGGCGTCGGAAACGTAAGCGCCAAAACAGGCATTGAAAACGCGAAGATTTCCCTGAAAAAGGCGTCCTATGTATATGATGGCAAGAAAAAGCAGCCGTCCGTCACAGTTGCTGTCGGCTCACAAACGCTGAAACAAGGGACAGATTATCATGTGACATATCAGAATAACAGGAAGGTGGGCGCTGCTTCCGTGATCATAGACGGAACAGGGGCATACACAGGAAGGGCAGAGAAGGGATTTCGGATTGTCCCAGGAGGAACGTCGGTATCTAAAGTGACCGCGAAGCCAAAAGGTTTTGTGGTAAACTGGAAAAAACAGGCGAAATCTGCAGACGGCTATCAGCTTTCCTATTCCACAAGTAAAAAGTTTACAAAAAAAACAACTGTGACAAAGACGGTGAAAAAAGCGTCAAAGACAAAACTGGATATCAAGAAATGTAAGGCAAACAAAAGATATTTTATCCGCGTCCGTACCTACAAGACGGTTCAGGGTAAGAAATATAATTCCGGATGGTCCAGGATCCGGACGATAACTACAAAATAGCAGCCAATATTTTACAGGAGGTATTTGGATGAAATCAAAAAAATATTCCTATGATTATGACCAATACGAGGAAAACGGGAAAAACGCCGGCACTATGGTGGAGGATATTTTAGCGGATCCGGAATTTCCGGAGCTGACAGAACTGGTCGTCGGGGAGTGGGGCGGCGCCTGGGAGGGGAGCTGCCAGAAGATGATTGACGGCATTACAGAGCATGCAGAGCGTTTTTCCCATATCGAAAGTCTGTTTATCGGAGACATGAGCTGGGAGGAGTGCGAGGTATCCTGGATTATGCAGGGAAATTACAGCAGGCTGTGGGGGGCCATGCCGCAGCTGAAAGAGCTTACCATCAAGGGCAGCACGGATCTCGTTCTGGGAGAGATCTGCCACGAGGGCTTAGAGTCTCTGACGATTATCTGCGGCGGACTGCCCAAATCCGTAATTCGGGAAATCCAAAATGCAAAGCTCCCGAATCTGAAAAAGCTGCTGCTTTATATCGGAGTTGAATATTACGGATTTGACGGAAATGCAGATACCGTGAGGGAGCTTTTAGAGCAGGGGGATTTTCCGCAGCTTTCCTATCTGGGAATTACCGACAGTGACATACAGGACGAGCTGACACAGGTGGTTTTGGACAGTAAATACATCGGACAGATCCAGACGCTGGATTTGTCGAACGGTATATTGACCGATCAAGGCGGCGCACTGCTTTTGGAACGGCTGCCTGCATATCCGAATATCAAAAAGCTGGATGCGCATTATAATTACCTGTCGGCTCAGATGGCGGAAAAGCTGAAAACGCTTCCCATGGAAGTGGATGTCTCCGAAAACGAGAAGCCGGTGAAATCTGGTGGCGAGATCTATATGAGCGCCATGCTGACCGAATGAAAAGGGCCGTTCTTTTAGGAACGCCGGGTACGAGGCGGACAACGTATTTTATGCAGGCAGCGGCGCAGACCGGACTGCCGCTTCGGTTTCTGGACTGGAAGGATTGGCAGGAGCATACAGAGGAGCTGGCGAAAGAGGCGGTATGGATGAAAATCGATCCGCCTCTTTGGGACAGCAGCGCATTAGAGGATTTAAAGCGTCTGACAGGAGCTTATAAAAAGCAGCTGGGCAGACTGAAAGAGGCAGCTGAGAAGGGCGGGATTCGTTTTTTGAATCATCCGTCTGTAATTGCAGAGCTTCTGGATAAGGCGAAATGCAAGGAAACGCTATGTGGCGCCGGGCTTCCTGTGACGGAGCTTCTGGCAAAATCCGTTGGAAGCAGCGACGGTTCGGGCAGCCGGCCGTCTTTTGTGGATCCGTCTGCGGAATACAGAATCGTACGGGATGCAGAGCAGCTTCTTCAAATGATGCAAAACCGCAGGCTCTCACAGGTATTTATCAAGCCGGTAAACGGCTCCGGAGCGGCAGGTGTTTCTGCCCTCCGGCAGCAGCGGAGCAGCGGGCGGATGGCTCTTTACACCTGTGCGGTCAGGCTGCCGCACGGAGGGCTTGGGAATACGAAGCGCCTTCGCTGCTTTTCGGATGCGGCAGAGGTTGTGCCGTTTTTGGATTCCCTGCTGCAGACGGAGTGCGTCATAGAACGCTGGCATGCAAAGGCCGGATATCAGGGCTGTTCCTACGATCTGCGGGCGGTGGTACAGGGCGGCAGGGTGGATTTTCTGCTGGCAAGGCTTTCCAAAGGGCCGATAACAAATCTGCACTTAAATAACCGTCCGCTGCATTATAAGGAGCTCGGGCTTCCTGCGGCCGTGCTGGAGGAAATCGAGGAGATATGCAAAAAAGCGACGGCGCTTTATAAAGGGCTTTATAGTGTGGGAATGGATATTCTTTTGGAACAGGGCAGCTTAAGGCCCAGAATCATTGAGATGAACGGACAGGGAGATTTGATTTATCAGGATATTTTTCATGATAATATCATTTACCGCAGGCAGGCGGAATTTTTAAAGCAGATGGGGGAGAGGGCATGAGCGATTCTGGCATTCCGGTGAAGGACGTTTTGGGGTATGAGGCGCCCGCGCGTTCGTTTGCGCCCTCTGTTGACATGACGCAGGTGGTAGGCGCTTTTGATATCTTAATGATTTGCCTGGACACGCTGCGCTATGATGTGGCCGCCAAAGAGGAGGCGGCGGGGACGACGCCGGTATTGAACCGGTATGGAAGCTGGGAAAAATGCCAGGCGCCCGGGAATTTCACCTGGCCGTCCCACCATGCCATGTTTGCGGGATTTCTGCCCTGTCGTTATGAACTAAAAAGAATGGCGGACCGAGAGCGGCTGTTTTTTTCGGCTTCCGCCGGATTGGGGAAAAAGGCGCCGAAGGGAGCTTATCGCTTTTCAGGCGGTACAATTATGGAAGGGCTTGCAAAGGACGGCTATGAAACCTGGTGTGTGGGAGGCGTGTCCTTTTTTGACAAGCGATCGGATCTGGGCAAGGTATTTCCGGGATATTTTCAGAAAAGCTACTGGAATCCGTCTTTTTCCTGTAAGAGAAAGGACAGCACGAAAAACCAGGTGGATTTTTTGCTGAAAAAAGTAAACCAGGCAGAGGCCCGGAAACGGATTTTCCTCTATTTAAATGTAGATGCGATTCACTATCCGAATTATTTTTATCTGGAGGATGCGGTGCATGACAGTGTGGATAGCCATGCGGCGGCGCTTCGATACGCGGATCGGGAGCTGGGGCGGCTGTTTGCGGGATGGAAGGAGCAGCGTAAGGGCGCTTTTGTCATTTGCTGCTCGGATCATGGGACGTGCTATGGAGAGGACGGATACTGGCTGCACGGAGTCAACCATCCGATGGTAACTACGGTGCCCTATAAGCATTTTTTCCTGTAAACAGAAGCTTTGAACGGAGAATGAAATGAACCCTTATATCCAGTACATGTACAGCTATCCTCACAAAACGGCATATCGGACTTTGGAAGGCGTTTTTTTGCAGGACTATGCGCATCGGCTGTCCGGAAAGGGACATGGCCTGTATCTGCATGTGCCGTTTTGCCAGACGAAATGCGGCTACTGCAACCTTTTTTCCGTAACGGGGGCAAAGGAGTCGGAAATGGATCGCTATCTGGATGCGGTGGAGCGGCAGGCCGGGCAGTACAGGGAGATTTTGTCTGCGGTTGGGACAGAGTTCTCTGAGGTGGCTGTGGGAGGCGGTACGCCGCTGCTTTTGACGGAAAAACAGCTGGATCGCATGCTTGCGGTTTTGGAGCGGGATTTTCGGTTTCAAAAGGAGCGGGGGCTTTGTGTGGAAACCGCGCCGAACCAGACGGTTCCGGAAAAGCTAAAGCGATTAAAGCGGGCTGGTGCGACCCGGGTAAGCATGGGGATTCAGAGCTTTTGGGACATAGAGCTTAAGGCGCTTGGAAGGCAGCATAGCGCCTTAAGGGCAAAGGAGGCGCTTGCGCATTTGAAGGAGTTTGCGTTTCCCTGTATCAATGTGGATTTTATTTACGGGATCCCGGGGCAGACAACGAAGAGCCTTCTGGCGTCTTTAAGGCAGGCGCTTTCATTTGCGCCGGATGAGATTTTTTTGTATCCGCTGTATATGAAGCACGGCGCCTGGCTGACGCGGGATGCTGCAAAACGGCAGAGGATAGAGCCGGAGACGGTGTACGGCCAGTATCAGGAGGCCTCTGCTTTTTTGCAGGGAGAAGGATACCGGCAGGATTCGATGCGCAGATTTGTCAAAGGAGACGGCAGCCGGCCGTTTTCGGAATGCGGATTCGGTACATCACTGGCGCTTGGCTGCGGGGGAAGGAGCTATCTGGGAAATCTGCACTTTTGTACGCCCTATGCGGTAAACGGGGCAGACTGTCTGGAGCAGCTGAAGCGTTTTGAAAAAACAGAGGATTATTCCCGGATTACGCATGGCGTGCTGCTGTCGGAGGAGGAGTTAAAGCGGCGGTATGTCATACGCCATCTGCTGATTCGTCCGGGCCTTCCTCTTGGGAGGTATCGGGAACACTTTGGAACCGACGCCAGGGAGGAGTTCGGTCTGCTGCAAAGCTGGGAGGAGCAGGGATATGCCAGGGTGGTATGCATAGAGGAAACGGAGTATTTTGCCCTGACGAAGGCAGGGCTTGGCCTGTCGGATTATCTGGGGCCGCAGCTGATTTCCGGGGAGGTGCGCAGAAAAATGAAGGAATGGGAGGCCAGGTATGGCAGGCAGGATGATACTGTACCGGGGGAGCTTAAAAAGCTGTAATTACCATTGTTCCTACTGTCCGTTTTCCAAACGTCGTGGAACGGAGCGGGAGTTAAAGCAGGACAGGGAGCGGTGGCTTTCCTTTGCAGAGGACGTCGTCAGGAAGGCAGACAGGCTTGGCATCCGGGCGGTGATGGCGGCTCCGTATGGGGAGGCGCTGCTGCACCCCTGGTACTGGGAAGGGCTTGCGCGTATCAGCGCCTGCGGCAAAATGGATGCGGTGGGGGCGCAGACGAATCTGAGCTTTTCGGCGCCGGAGGCGCTGCAGCGGTTTGATGCGTGCGGAGGAGATCGCAGAAAGCTGCGGCTTTGGGCGACGTTTCATCCGGAAATGGTGACGGCAGAAGCATTTGCGGGACAGTGCAAAAGGCTTTTGGAGGAGGGGATTCTTCTGTGCGCCGGAGCCGTGGGCGTGCCGGAGCATATCGGAATTTTGCGGGAATTGAGAAAACAGCTGCCGGAGGAGATTTATATGTGGATCAATCGGATGGACGGGAGGAAGCTTCCTTATACCAGAGAGGAAAAGAACGCATTTCTGGAGATCGATCCATATTTTTTGCGGGAGCTTGCGCCGGTCTTGGCAGATGCAGACCAGTGCAAAGATCGGCTGTTTGTAGAGGGCGGCAGAGGCCTTCGTACCTGTAATCTCAGTGAGGTTTTTGACCGGGAACCGGAGGCGTTTGGAAAAATGGAACATGTTCCAAAGCAGCATTGCAGCAGAAAGCGCTGCTCCTGTTATTTGGCGTATGGCGGGCGCGATGATTTTATGAACCGGATTTTGTTCGGGGAGTATCCGCTGTTTCGGATTCCAAGGCGGCCTGGGGCGGTTTTTCTGGATATCGAAGGTACGCTGCTGCAAAAACGGGGACCGGGGAAGGAGACGTTTCTTTCGGAGATGGTTCTTGCAGGCCTGACGGCATTGTCTTTAGAAAGCATTCCGCTGTTTTTTGCAACGACTCTGCCATATCCGGATGCCAGAAGGCGGTGCCGTGAAATATGGCATCTGTTTTCCGGCGGCATTTTTGCAGGAGGGGCGCATTTGTTTTTCTGGAAGGAACACAGAGAGTTGTTTTCTTATCTGGAGGAGGATTGTGCCGCAGAGCTTGCGCGTTGGAAGGAAACGCTTTGTTTTCGGATGCTGACGTATCGGAATCGGGGAAGGATTTATAAAATTACACTTTGCCGCACAGCGCACAGGCCCTGGAGAGGGGAAGAGGTACAAAGGCTTGCGGCGGCTGTGCCGGAAATTTCTGCGGGAGGCGTGCGGTGTTTTGCAGAGGGAAGCTGTCTGCAGTTTGTCGCAGCCGGAGCAGATAAGGCGGAAGGCGTGCGGACGTTTTGCCGGTGGATGGGCATTTCGCCGGAGGAGACGGCGGCAGCCGGGGATTCGGCGGAGGATGAAGAGATGCTTAGGCTTTGCGGCAGGTAAGAAAAGTAACAGGAGGAATGAAGGATGGAACATGTGCAGGAGTCGTTTCGAAAAAAGGGGGAAGGCCATGCAGTTTGGTTTTTTGGGAATCAATTATAAGGATGCGCCGCTTTTGGTTCGCGACAAGGTATCCTTTACCGATGCGATGAAGCTTACGTTTTTTCAGAAGGCGGAGGCTGCGGGGGTAGGGCAGTCTATGGTGCTTTCTACCTGCAACCGGAGCGAGGTTTATTTTTTTTATACTAGGGAGGAGCAGAGGACGCTTCTTAGGCAGATTTATGCGGATCTGTTTCCGCAGGCAGATACGGCGGCATATTTGAGGGAGGCCGCAGGAGAAGAAGCGATGGCGTATCTGTTTGGGGTTACGGCAGGGCTGGAATCCATGGTGCTGGGCGAGGATCAGATCTTAGGGCAGGTGAAGGAGGCGCTTGATTTTGCACGGACGATGGGCTATAGCGGGAAGGAGCTCAATAAGGTCGTACGCGATGCGGTAACCTGCGCGAAGCGGATCAAAACGGAGTTGAAAATCAGTGAAAAGCCGCTGTCGGCAAGCTATGTGGGAATCTGCAGGCTAAGGGAGAGCTGCCAAATCAAGGGCCAGCAGGTGCTTGTCATCGGCAGCGGGAAGACGGCGGCGCTGGCGCTTAAGTATCTGTATGAATTCCAGGCGGGACATGTCGCGGCGTGCAGCAGGACGTATGCGCATGCAAAGCGGCTGCGGGAGGAATTTCCGGAGGCAGAGATTGTTTCCTATGAGGAACGGTATCGGGTGATGCAGACCTGTGATATTGTGGTTTCAGCAACGGCCTCCCCGCATTTGGTGGTGCGCAGAGAGGAATTTACGCCAAAAAGGCGTCTTGTGTTTTTGGATTTGGCGGCGCCGCGGGATGTGGATGCGGCGTTTGAACGGGATCCTCTGGTGGAATTAATCAATCTGGATACGCTTAAGGAAATTGTCTGTGAAAACCAGAAGGAGCGGGAGCGGCTGACAGAGGAGGGCAGAAGGCTGATTGAGGCCGATCTGAAGGAAACGGTTTCCTGGCTTATGCAAAGCCGGATGGACGCGACCATTGAATCCTTGCAGCAGCGGTGCAGCGCGATTGCAGACGACAGCTTTACGTATCTGAACCGGAAAATGGAGCTTGGGCAAAGGGAACAAAAGCTTTTGAGGAAGGTGTTAAACGCCTCTCTGCAAAGACTTCTGCGCGAACCGATACGGGAGCTAAAGAGGCTTAATACGGAGGAGCAGCAGGAGGAATATAAACGGATGGTCAGGCAGCTTTTTGAAATTTGAGAAAGGAAACGGATACATGGAATATGTCTTAGGAACGAGGGGCTCCAGGCTGGCGCTGGCGCAGGCTGATTTTGTAAAAAAAAGGCTTATGGAGGCGTATCCGGAGCATGCGTTTATAATCCGGGTCATTCAGACAACGGGGGACAAAGACCGCCGCAGGCCACTTCATGAAATCGGCGGTAAGGGGGTTTTTGTCAAAGAAATCGAGCAGGAGCTCCTTAAGGGTACGGTGGATATCGGCGTTCACAGCATGAAGGATATGCCGTCCATGCCGGCGGACGGGCTGATGTTTACAAAAGCGTGGGCACGGGAGGATCCCAGGGACGCGCTTATTTTACGTGAAAAGGGATCCCTTGCAGAGCTCGAACGGGGCGCTGTCATCGGGACAGGGAGCAGGCGCAGGGAGCTTTTGCTAAAGCGGCTACGTCCGGATCTTACGGTGGTTCCTATTCGGGGCAATGTCGATACCAGGCTGAAAAAAATGGAAGAAAAACGCTTGGACGGTATTGTTTTGGCGGCGGCAGGATTAAAGCGTCTGGGGCTTTTGCGGCATGTGACGGAATATCTAAAGACGGAGGAATTTCTTCCGGCTCCGGCACAGGGAGTTTTGGCGCTGGAAATCCGAAAGGGGGATACCGGGCTTTTACACATGCTGAATGCGCTCTGCGATGAGGAAACGGCCTGCGCCGTAGAGGCGGAAAGGGGGTTTCTTGCGGAAATCGGCGGGGACTGCCATGCTCCGGCAGGGGCGTTTTGCAGGAAAAAAGAGGACGGCAGCTACTCTCTTTCCGTGCTGTTTGAAAACAGCGCCGGCAGCAGGCAGGCATTTGCCACGGTCTGCGGACCAGATCCAAAGGCGCTTGCAAAGGAAGCGGCAGCAAAAATCCGTCAGCAGGTGGCGGGGATGGTTTCTCTTGTTGGCGCAGGCCCCGGCGATCCGGGCTTAATTACGGTAAAGGGCCTTGCCGCTGTCCGGGAGGCAGACTGTATCCTGTACGACAGGCTGTCCTCTCCGGAGCTTTTGCAGGAGGCAAAGCCCGGCTGCGAGCGGATTTACGTTGGAAAGGAAAGCCATCGCCATACGATGCGGCAGGAGGAAATTAATCGGCTGATGGTCCAAAAAAGCATGGAGCATGAAAAGATCGTCCGGTTAAAGGGTGGCGATGTCTATGTACTTGGGCGCGGCGGTGAGGAAGGCCTTTATTTGAGGGAGCACGGCGTGCCGTTTACCGTGGTTCCGGGGATTACATCCGCCGTCGCCGCTCCGTTATATGCGGGCATTCCGGTGACGCACCGGGGTCTGGACGGGGGCTTTCATGTTGTGACCGCCCATGACAGAAAAGATGGACTGGCAGAAATTGATTTTGCCGCCATGGCAAAGGGCACGGAAACCTGTATCTTTTTGATGGGGCTTAGCAGGGTGGGGGAAATTGCAAAGCGGCTGATAGAGGCGGGAATGCCGGATACCATGCAGGCCGCGGTCATTTCCCATGCCGCGTCGCCGGAGCAGAGAACCTGCGTGTCGGATTTAAAGCGCCTTGCGGAGGAGGTACGGCGGATGGGACTTGACGCTCCGGCTGTGATCGTGGTCGGGAAGGTGGTAGCGCTCCGGGACGCTTTAAATGTGCTGGAACGGCAGCCGTTCTCCGGCAGGCGGTACCTGATTCCAAAAATCGGACGCGGGCCTACTCGTCTGCAGGGGCTGCTGCGTAAAAAGGGGGCTGCTGTGGATGAAATCCAGGTCGGGGAAATTGTGTATCTGAAACAGCAGCTTTTCGCAGAGGAGCTTCGGGAGGCCGACTGGCTGGTGTTTACCAGCAAAAACGGGGTGGAATCGTTTTTTGGGGGAATGGCGGAGAGCGGACTGGATATGCGGGAGCTTTCCGGCTGTAAGATTGCAGCCATCGGAAAGCAGACGGCGGATGTGCTGAAAAAGCATGGGCTGTATGCGGATTTGATGCCGGAGCGCTTTGACGGCTGCGCACTGGCAGAGGAATTGAGAAAGCATCTGAGCGCGGCTAAGGAGGACGGCAGGCAAAAAGAGGTATGCTATTTCAAGGCGGCAAATGCAGATTGTCATTTCAAGGAGGCGCTAAAGGACGTATGCCGCTTTACAGAGATTTCCCTGTATGAAAACCGGGCGATCCGGCCTGATTTTACAGGGATAAGGCCGCCGGAGGAATATGTCGGGGTTTTATATACCTGCGCCTCTTCGGCGGAGCGGTTTTTGGAGGCGGCAGGGCAGGGCTTTCGGCAGTGCGAGAGCTATAGCATCGGGCCAAAGACGACGGAATGCCTTAGGAGATATGGCGTGGATCCGATAGAGGCTGAGCAGGCTACTTATGAGGGAATGGCAGAGCTGCTGCCGGTTTTGCTTTGATTTGACATTTACAGGAAACATGTATAAAATAAATGGAGTTTATTCCAAAAAATTTTGTTGTTCAAAGGAGTGTCCAGATGAAAAAGATTTTAGATTTGATTACGGCAGAAGTAACAAAAGCATTTACTTTATGCGGATATCATGAGAAATATGGAAAGGTAACCCTTTCCAATCGCCCTGATTTATGCGAATATCAGTGCAATGGTGCGATGGCGGCGGCGAAGGAATACAAAAAGGCGCCGTTTCTGATTGCGGATGAAATTGCGGCGAAGCTGTCCGGAAGCAGGATGCTTTCGTCGGCAGAGTCAGTAAAACCCGGTTTTTTAAATTTAAAGCTGGATCCGGCATATCTGGCGGATTATCTGCAGGAAATGAAACGGGATCCGGAGCGTTTTGGATGTGAAAAAGCAGAAAATCCCAGGCTGATTATGTTAGATTACGGCGGTCCGAATGTGGCAAAGCCTCTGCATGTGGGGCATCTTCGTTCTGCGATTATCGGAGAGAGCATCAAGCGGATTGGCCGTTTTATGGGGCATACTATGATAGGAGACGTGCATCTGGGCGACTGGGGTCTGCAGATGGGCCTGATTATTACAGAATTAAAAGAGAGAAAACCGGAGCTTTGCTATTTTGATGCAGAATACGAGGGAGAATATCCGAAAGAAGCCCCGTTTACCATATCCGAACTGGAAGAAATTTACCCCACGGCAAGCGCCAAATCCAAAGAGGATGCGAGCTACAAAGAGGCGGCTATGCAGGCAACCTATGAACTGCAGCATGGCAGGAAGGGATATCAGGCGCTGCTTTCGCATATTTTAAATGTATCCGTAACGGATTTGAAACGCAATTATGAGAACTTAAACGTTTCCTTTGACCTCTGGAAGGGGGAATCCGACGCGCAGCCCTATATTCCGGATATGGTACAGAAAATGAAGGAGGACGGCTATGCGTATATCAGTGAGGGGGCGCTGGTCGTGGATGTCAGAGAAGAAACGGATACCAAAGAGATTCCGCCTTGCATGATTTTAAAATCGGACGGAGCATCCCTTTATAATACAACGGATCTGGCGACGCTTGTCTGGCGCATGCAGGAATATCATCCGAATGAAATTATCTATATCGTGGACAAGCGGCAGGAGCTGTATTTTACACAGGTGTTCCGCTGTGCAAAAAAGACAAAAATCGTCGGGGACGACACAAAGCTGAAATTCTTAGGCTTTGGTACGATGAACGGAAAGGACGGCAAGCCGTTTAAGACAAGGGAGGGCGGCATCATGCGCCTGGAGCATCTGCTGTCCGAAATCAACGAGGAGATGTATCGCAAAATTGCGGACAACCACACAATGAACGAGTCAGAGGCAAGGGAGACGGCAAAAATTGTGGCGTTGTCCGCGGTGAAATATGGGGATTTGTCCAATCAGGCCTCGAAGGATTATATATTCGACATTGACAGGTTTACCTCGTTTGAAGGGAATACCGGGCCTTATATTTTGTATACGATTGTGCGGATCAAATCTATACTGGCCAAATATCAGGCGCTTGGAAAGGATACAAAAGCTGCAAAGATACTTCCGGCCAGGGCAGAAAGCGAGAAGGCGCTGATGCTGGAGCTGACCGGATTTTCTGCGGCAATGGAGACAGCGTTTTCGGAAGCGGCGCCGCATAAGGTGTGCGCTTATTTATACGGGCTTGCGAACGCGCTGAACCATTTTTATCATGAAACAAAGATTCTGGCCGAGGAAGACGAGGCAGTACAGGCGGGGTATATCTGCCTGCTGGAGTTGACAAAGGATGTACTGGAATCCTGTATTGATGTGCTGGGCTTCTCGGCGCCGGAGAGGATGTAGGAGGGGGTTAAAAGCCCAGGGATTCTCCGATTAAGAGGACTTTTATCCGTCCCTTTTTCCCGCTTCGCCGAGTCACAACAACCTGGTTGCAGATGCAGTCGGGAGACAGGCAGTCCTGACAGGCTCCGGTAGCGGCGCAGGGTGTCTGCTTGCTTAACCGGATGCAGTTGGGCGGGGTGGCGACGCCCCGCACGCGGCGGACGGCGTCCTCGACAGAGGGGACGATTTTATTCATGCCGGCCAGGATGATGACTTCTTTTGGCCCAAAAATGAGCGCGGCGACGCGGTTGCCGCTGCCGTCGATGTTTACAAGCTCTCCGTCTATGGTGATGGCGTTGCTGCTCATGAAATAGGCGTCGGCGTGAAAATGGCTGCGGAAAATTTCTTCTTTTTCTTCTACTGTTTTTGCAGCCTCGCGATCCAGCAGCTTTACGGAAGGCTCAGCCTTTAACGCGTCGAGCATCCCGGATTGTGCGAGCGTGACAGACCCGCCGAAGCCGACAACGGCGTTTGGGGGCAGAAGGGAAAGGGCCTTCTTTACAGCGTCCTGGGAGGTGGGGCAGTAGAATCCTTCCATCTGCCGTTTGTTTAAATTGGAAATAACGGTGGCTGCCAGTTTTTCATAATAAGTTTTCATAGTATCCATAGTGTGGACCTCCAATTCATTTTGTTAGAAATATTTTGGGCATTTCCTTTATGCCATTCGGCAATCATAAGGATACACCCTCCGGGTATTTCCTTTATGCCATTCGGCAAAATTAAGGATACCACAGTCTAAAAAGAAAGGGAAGCGGATTTATGCGTAAGAATCTGAAAAAAATGCTGTCCTATTACAGGCCGTACCGCAGGGTATTTCTTGCGGATCTGTTTTTTGCCATTCTGGCCTCTGTGATTGCACTTGCGATACCGTTAATTGCACGGTACATTACGTCCAGTATCATTTATCTGGATAAAACGCAGGTGCTGCGGCAGACGCTTTGGCTGAGATCGGAAGAGCACACGTCTGAACTCCAGTCACAGCCTCATATC
>CANDKL010000037.1 GCA_947385255.1 uncultured Roseburia sp.
CGCTATATCAAAAAAAGCAGCGGAGCATCCATCAGCGACAGCAAATGCAGAAGCCTTGCCAAAAAACAGGTATCAGGGGCAAAAATCACCAGTCTTGCCCAAAAATACGACGGCGGGATTTCTGTTTACAAGGTAAAAATGAAGAAATCCAACAAAAAATATGGAATGAAATTTCATGCCGTTACCGGTAAGCTGCTGGAATACGAATGGGAGCTGACGGCTAAGGCCAAACGCAGCTTGGGCAGCGCGTCATACATCAGCGAAGAAAAAGCAAGCCAGATAGCCTTAGAGGAAGCCGGCGGCGGAACCGTGGTCAAAGTAAAATTTGAGATGGATGACGGAATTCCAATCTATGAGATAGACATCGTAAACGGCAATTACAACTATGAAATCAAAGTCCATGCCGAAACAGGCAGGGTTTTGGAAGCAGAACAGGAGCCCGTTTCAAAAAATCCGCTTCCGCCTCAGGAAACCACGAATCAGATTACCTTAGAGGCCGCCAAGGAAATCGCAGCCGCAGACGCCGGCGTAGTTGTTTCTGACGTAACCTATACCAAAGCAAAGCTGGATCGTGAGGATGGCATTTTGGTATATGAAATTGAATTTTGTACTGCCACACACGAATATGAATATGAAATTAACGCCTCCACCGGCAAAATAAACAGTAAAAAGAAAGAGGCGCTCCCCGGCGGCAGTTCCTCCACCGGCGGCGATACAGCCGGAACCGATATCGGCATCGAAGCCGCAAAGCAGATTGCACTGGAGGAAGCCGGCGGCGGGACGGTCGTAAAGGCAAAGGCAGACGCGGATAACGGGGTTTTGGTCTATGAAGTGGAAATCACAAACGGCGATTTCGAATATGAGATAAAAATCCACGCACAGACCGGTAAGATCCTGGAGGTTGATAAGGAATACAAAGAAAATGTACAGCAGCCCCCAGCCGGAGAAGCGCAGATCACCTTAGAAGCGGCCAAGGAAGCAGCGCTTACAGACGCCGGCGTAACGGCAGACGAGGTTACGTATACCAAGGCAAAGCTGGATCGTGAGGATGGCGTTTTGGTGTATGAAATTGCATTTTGTACTGCCACACACGAATATGAATATGAAATCAACGCCTCCACCGGCGTCATCTGCAGCAAAAAGAAAGAAGCGCTTCCCGGCGGCGGTTCCACCGGCGGCGATACAGCCGGAACCGATATCGGCATCGAAGCCGCAAAGCAGATCGCTTTAAAGGAAGCCGGCGGCGTGTCCATTGAGAAAGCAGAGCTTGAGCTGGAGGACGGCGTGTCCGTATATGAAATTACGATCCGAAACGGGAAACAGGAATACGAAATTAAAATCAATGCCCAGACCGGCGAGGTGCTGGAGATCGATGTGGAAGCTGTACACAGTTAGTAGAAAAGCCTTTCAGAAATATGAGTTTCTGGAAGGCTTGTGTTGTTTGAAGGTGGAGGTGGGAGCGTCTGCCAGGGAGAGGCTGCGTAATCCCAGGCCTTCACTTCAAAAAACAGCAGGCAACATGTCTTCAAAGCCGACGGCCTTCGTTCCTTTATAGGAAATTCCGATTTTTAACACCCTCAAAAAATGTTACATTTCACGGGGCTGGTTTTCGGCAAACACTGTCTCCCTCCTGCAAAGAACTGTATTTCACAATCCTGCAGGTATATCTGCTGTTATAGACATCGGATCCTGAAAAGCTGCTGTACAAATCCATTGGCTGAACCGATGAGCTGTGGCAAAGAGTATACTGTTTTATTGCGCAGCGGTTTCTATATGTATTATTTTGGCCCGATATCTGTAACGGCAGATGTATTGGAACGGTTGTGAAATTCAGGCATTTGCAGTTGGATGCTCTTCGCCGTATTTATGGGTTTTATCGATCACCAGCTTCAGTCCGCTTCCTTCGGATCCGAAGGAAGCGGACTGAAGCGTCGCTATTGAATAACCCCCAAATCCCCATGGCAATCATTTCTCCACCGCATGAAAAGTAATCAAAAAAATATAAACAAATTATAAATTTAAAAATAACTGTTGACAAAGCAAATCGAAGGTGCTATCTTATCAATAGCAAATGTTAGCACTCCCAATCATCGAGTGCTAACAACCTCAAAACAAACCATACAGGAGTAAGCATATGGACGGATTGGACGAAAGAAAAACAAAAATATTAGATGCCATTATCCGCACCTATTTGGAAACCGGCGAGCCCGTAGGCTCCCGTACGATTTCAAAATATACGGATCTGAATCTAAGCTCCGCCACAATCCGCAATGAAATGTCCGATCTGGAGGAGCTGGGTTATATTCTGCAGCCCCACACCTCAGCCGGAAGGATTCCTTCCGATAAAGGCTACCGCTTCTATGTCGATCATCTTCTGGACATGAAGGAGAAAGAGATTTCCGACATGAAGGAGTTCGTCATTGAGCATACGGAGAAAATGGAGTATGTGCTCAAGCAGGTGGCGAAGCTGCTGGCGCAGAATACCAATTACGCGACGATGATTTCTTCTCCAAAGTATAACGGCAGCCGGGTAAAGTTCATTCAGCTGTCCCAGTTGGATAACAACCAGCTTTTGGCTGTGATTGTCATGGAAGCCAATGTGGTGAAGAATAAGATTATTCCTCTTACGGAGAGCTTAGACAGCGAGATTCTTTTAAAGCTGAATCTGCTGCTGAATACGACATTGAACGGCCTTTCCATTCCGGAGATTAATCTGGGGACCATCAGCAGGATGAAGGAACAGGCGGGCAGCTACAGCGATATCGTCGGCGTGGTGCTGGATGCGGTGGCAGAGACCATCAGCCAGGAGGAAATGGAGATTTATACCAGCGGGGCAACCAATATTTTTAAATATCCGGAGCTTTCCGATTCGCGGAAGGCGAGCGAATTGATTTATACATTAGAAGAAAAGCAGCAGCTTAAGGCACTGGTGTCGGACAGCTTAAGCAACGAGAACGAAACGGGCATTCAGGTTTATATCGGGAACGAAAGCCCGGTTCAGACGATGAAGGACTGCAGCGTTGTGACGGCGACCTATGAGCTTGGAGAGGGTATCAAGGGCACGGTAGGGATTATCGGGCCGAAGCGTATGGACTACGAAAAGGTCATGGACAGCCTCAAGGATTTGAAGATACAGTTGGACGGCATTTTCAGCAAGCCTTCCACATAACCGATACAGGCAGAAAGGTGGTAATCGAATGGCAGAGGAAAGAAAAGAAGATATCCGGGAGGAAGAAACGGAGCATTTGAAAGAGGAGGAAAAAATGCCGGAGGATACAGAGACTCCCGAACCGCAGGAGGCACAGGAAGCAAAAGAGGCACAGGAAAAAGAGCCGAAGGAAGAAGAGGCTCCGCCGGGAGAAGAGAAAAAGAGCTTCTTTAAGAAAAAAGAAAAGAAGAAGGATAAGAAAGACGAACAGATTGAGGATTTAACAGACCGCCTCAAACGCCAGATGGCGGAATTTGAAAATTTCAGGAAGCGGACCGACAAGGAAAAGTCTCAGATGTATGACATGGGGGCGAAGGGCATTATCGAAAAAATCCTTCCGGTCATTGACAATTTTGAACGGGGCCTGTCCGCCGTACCGGAGAATCAGAAGGAGGATCCCTTTGTAGACGGTATGAATAAAATTTACAAGCAGATGATGACGGTTCTTGAGGAAGCAGGCGTAAAGCCGATTGAAGCGAAGGGACAGGAGTTTAACCCGGATTTCCACAATGCGGTGATGCACATAGAAGATGAAGCATTGGGAGAAAATATGATAGCAGAGGAGCTGCAGAAGGGTTATATGTACCATGATTCTGTCGTAAGGCACAGCATGGTAAAGGTTGCGAACTAATCAATTTAAATAAATCAAAGTGAAGGAAGTATTTTCAGGAGGGAACATTATGAGTAAAATTATTGGTATTGACTTAGGAACAACAAACAGCTGTGTAGCAGTTATGGAAGGCGGCAAGCCGACCGTTATCGCCAATCAGGAGGGCGCAAGGACGACACCGTCTATCGTAGCGTTTACCAAAAGCGGAGAGAGGTTAGTCGGCGAGCCGGCGAAGCGTCAGGCGGTTACCAATGCAGAAAAGACGATTTCTTCGATCAAGAGGGATATGGGTACGGACAACGGCCGCAAAATTGACGACAAGAGGTATTCGCCGCAGCAGATTTCCGCAATGATCCTGCAGAAGCTGAAAGCAGATGCAGAAGGGTATCTGGGAGAATCCGTAAAGGAAGCCGTTATTACCGTTCCGGCCTACTTTAACGACGCGCAGCGCCAGGCAACCAAGGACGCCGGCAAGATTGCGGGCTTAGACGTGAAGCGTATCATCAACGAGCCGACGGCGGCGGCGCTGGCATACGGGCTGGATAATGAAAAAGAGCAGAAGATTATGGTATATGACCTGGGCGGCGGTACATTTGACGTATCCATCATTGAAATCGGCGACGGCGTCATTGAGGTGTTGGCAACCAACGGCGATACGCATCTGGGCGGCGACGACTTTGACAACCGCATTACCCAGTGGATGATTGATGAATTTAAGAAAGCAGAGGGCGTGGATCTTTCCGGAGATAAGATGGCGTTACAGAGGTTAAAGGAAGCGGCAGAGAAAGCGAAGAAGGAGCTGTCCTCCGCGACCACGACCAACATCAATCTGCCGTTTATTACAGCGAACCAGGACGGCCCGAAGCATTTTGACATGAACTTAACCAGGGCCAAATTTGACGAGCTGACCCATGATTTGGTAGAGAAGACCGCAATCCCGGTACAGAACGCGATGAAGGATGCCGGACTGAACAACTCCGATTTGGGTCAGGTGCTCCTAGTCGGCGGTTCTACCCGTATCCCGGCAGTACAGGATAAGGTAAAGCAGCTTACCGGCAAGGAGCCGAGCAAATCCTTAAATCCGGACGAATGCGTAGCTATCGGCGCCTCCATTCAGGGCGGTAAGCTGGCAGGCGACGCAGGCGCAGGGGATATCCTGCTGTTAGACGTAACGCCGCTTTCCCTTTCGATTGAGACGATGGGCGGCGTAGCAACCAGGCTGATTGAGCGCAATACCACAATTCCGACGAAGAAGAGCCAGATTTTCTCCACGGCGGCAGACAATCAGACAGCCGTAGATATCAACGTGGTACAGGGCGAGCGCCAGTTTGCAAGGGACAACAAGTCCTTAGGCCAGTTCCGCTTAGACGGAATCCCGCCGGCACGCCGCGGCGTACCGCAGATTGAGGTTACCTTTGATATTGACGCCAACGGAATTGTAAATGTTTCCGCCAAAGATCTTGGTACCGGCAAGGAGCAGCATATCACCATTACGGCCGGCTCCAATATGTCTGAGGACGATATTGATAAGGCAGTGAAAGAAGCGGCACAGTTTGAGGCACAGGATAAGAAGCGCAAGGAAGCGATTGATACCAGGAACAATGCAGATTCCTTCGTATTCCAGACCGAAAAGGCGTTAGAGGAGGTTGGATCCACCATTGACGCGGCCGATAAAGCAGAGGTAGAAGCCGATATCAGCGCGGTAAAGGCCATCTTAGAGGCAAATCCGAATGCAGAGGAGATGTCAGACAGCCAGATTGGCGACCTAAAGGCAGCGCAGGAGAAACTGACACAGAGTGCGCAGAAGGTATTTGCCAAGATGTATGAGCAGTCGCAGGCTGCACAGCAGGCCGCGGGCGCAGGCCCGGATATGGGCGGGGCGCAGGCACAGGGCGCACCGGAGGACGACGTAGTAGACGCTGATTTTAAAGAGGTATAAAAACGGGCAGGGGGTTTTAGAGCTTTCTAAAACCCCAGTACAGCGTTACGGAAATAGCAGCCAGTAAAGCAGAATAGCCGTAGGCTGAACGGTTACTTTTGGATAGGAAAGATATAGAGGGAAGATAGATATGGCTGAAAAAAGAGATTATTATGAAGTATTAGGCGTTGATAAAAACGCAGATGATGCTGCATTAAAAAAAGCATTCCGCCAGCTTGCCAAAAAATACCATCCGGACATGAATCCAGGGGATAAGGACGCAGAACAGAAATTCAAGGAAGTACAGGAAGCCTATGCCGTATTGAGCGATGCGGACAAAAGGCGGCAGTACGATCAGTTCGGCCATGCTGCATTTGAAGGCGGCGCAGGCGGAGCGGGAGGCTTTGATTTCTCTGGTATGGATATGGGGGATATTTTTGGCGACCTGTTCGGCGACTTTTTTGGCGGCGGAAGGCGCAGCGCGGATACAAACGGTCCGCGGAAGGGAGCAAACCTGCGCGCCAGTGTGCGGATTACATTTGAGGAAGCGATATTTGGCTGCGAAAAGGAGCTGGAAATCGTATTAAAGGATGAGTGCTCCAGCTGCCACGGCACAGGCGCAAAGCCGGGCACGTCTCCGGAGACCTGCCATAAGTGCGGCGGCCGCGGAAAGGTCATGTATACGCAGCAGTCACTGTTTGGCACCGTGCAGAACGTACAGACCTGTCCGGATTGCGGCGGCTCCGGCAAGGTAGTAAAGGAAAAGTGCCCCGGCTGCCGCGGAACCGGATATATCTCGTCCAAGAAGCGGATTAAGGTGACGATTCCTGCCGGAATTGACAACGGGCAGAGCGTCCGCATCCGGGATAAGGGCGAGCCTGGCAGAAACGGCGGGCCGAGAGGCGATTTGCTGGTCGAGGTCGTGGTATCCAGGCATCCGATTTTCCAGAGACAGGATATGAATATCTATTCGACTGCTCCGATTTCTTATTCACAGGCTGCATTGGGCGGCGAGGTGCGCATCAATACTGTGGACGGCGACGTGCTCTATGAGGTAAAGCCCGGAACGCAGACTGACACCAGGATACGTCTGAAGGGAAAGGGCGTGCCGTCCCTGCGCAGCAAGACCGTACGCGGCGATCATTATGTCACTCTGGTAATCCAGGTGCCTACAGGGCTAAACGAGGCAGCTAAGGACGCCTTGCGCAAATTTGATGCAGAAACCGGCAATTCACTGCATTCAGATACCAAAAAAGCAGAAAAGCCACGAAAAAAAAGCTTTAAGGAAAAGATTAAGGAATCCCTGGAGGATTTGTAAATATAGTACTATTTTCCTATTGTTGGTAATTCCCGTATGTTGTATCCTTAGCATAACTGATAACTGGGAAGCTGCCATGCTTCGCAGCACGTGGCGGGAAGGGAAGCAGGAAAGGGAGCAAAAGATATGGGTCAGGCCTATATGGCGACAGAGGAAGCTGTAAAAGTGATTACAGACTGGCGTTTTCAGAAGACAGTCGGGCGCAGGGTAAATGAGCTGGTAACTGTGGATGAAAGAGAAGAATTTAAGCGGCAGCAGCAGTTATTGGAGAGCGAGAGGCAGGAGTTTTTGCGGGCAAAGGCCTTCGAGGAGAAGCGTCTGGCCCGTGAAAAGCGTATCTTCGACATGGAATGGCAGATGTTAGAGGAAGAGTGGCGCAGACTGGCCATTGAGAAAGAGCGCATAGGACATACGCATTCCGGCTCAAAGGAGAGTGATACGTCAGAGCATATAATGCCAGGCGATGTTTCCGTATCCATATTTTTCAGCGGCGTGAAGAATATGCGCATGCTGAGAAAGCGGTACCGGGATCTGATTAAGATTTTTCATCCGGACAACATATCGGGAGATACTGACGTCATTCAGAAAATCAATGAAGAATATGAGATGCTCAAAAGAAGGATTGAGAGGAATCGATAACAGGAAGTCTGCCAGCGGCATGGCAGGCTTCTATCTTTATGGACAGGAGAATACCGCATGAAATGGAATAAATTTACGATTCAGACAACGACGGCAGCAGAGGATTTCTTAAGCGCCATGTTGGACGAGCTTGGCATAGAGGGAATTGAGATTGAGAACAATGTCCCTTTAGACGAGTCGGACAGGACGAAGATGTTTATTGACTTTATGCCCGAGCTTCCGCCGGATGACGGGACAAGCCGCGTCAGCTTCTATCTGGAGGACGGGGTGGATCATTCCGAGCTGCTTAAGAAGGTGATGGACGGCATTGAGTGGCAGCGGCAGTTTGTCGATGTGGGAGAGGGAAGCATTTCTTCCAGCGATACGGAGGATATTGACTGGATCAATAACTGGAAGGCTTATTTCCACGCGTTTTCCATTGAAAATATTCTGATCAAACCGACCTGGGAGGAGCTTTGCAGCGAGGATGCGGATAAGATTTTAATTGAGATCGATCCGGGCATTTCCTTTGGGACAGGCAAGCATGAAACGACACAGCTCTGCATCCGGCAGCTCTTAAAATACTGCAAGGGAAATGCGAGGGTATTGGACGTGGGCTGCGGAAGCGGTATCTTGTCGATTGCGGCGTTAAAGCTCGGCGCAGCCTCGGTCACCGGAACGGATCTGGATGAAAACTGCATGATATCCGCCAGGGAGAATCTGCGGCTCAACCATCTGCCGGAGGAGTCCGGCGCATTTTATATGGGGAACCTGATAGACGATCCCGCATTGCGGCAGACAATCGGTATAGGATGTTACGACATTGTAGTGGCGAATATTCTGGCGGATGTTATTATTCCACTGGCAGAGGTGATCCCTGCGCAGCTGAAAAAGGGCGGTGTCTTTATTACGTCCGGCATCATTGATTTTAAAGAGAACGAGGTCAAAGCGGCGATCGAGGCTGCGGGAATGCGTGTGCTTGAAATCAACCATCAGGGCGAATGGGTGAATATCACGGCCGTAAAGGAGTAGCGTATGTATCAGTTTTTTGTGGAGGACAGTCAGATAGGAAGGGAATTTGCCACCATTACCGGGCCGGACGTCAATCATATCAAACAGGTACTCCGCATGAAGCCCGGAGAGAAAATCCGCATCAGCAACCAGAAGGGCGCGGATTTTTTCTGTGAAATTTCGGAGGTGGGCGATACGTTTGTGCAGGCGGACATCTTAAAGGAGGACGCGCCCTCCACGGAGCTTGGCAGCAAAATTTATCTGTTTCAGGGAATTCCCAAGGGCAGCCGCATGGAGACGGTGATTGAAAAAGCCGTGGAGCTGGGCGTGTATGAGATTATTCCGGTTGCGATGCAATACTGTGTGGTCCGGCTGGATGAAAAAAAGCGAGCGGCGAGGGTAGCGCGCTGGCAGAAGCTGGCCGAGGCGGCAGCCAAGCAGTCTAAGCGCAGCATCATCCCAAGGATTCATCCGGTTCTGGAATTTGGGGAGGCGGTGGCTTATGCGTCCGAATGCAGGGTGCGCCTGGTCCCCTATGAGAACCAGGAGGGGATGCGGGCAACAAGGGAGGCGCTTTCTAAGCTTTGCCCCGGCGATTCCGTCAGTGTCATGATTGGGCCGGAGGGCGGCTTTTCAGAAGAGGAAATCGCGCTGGCGGCGGAAACGATGCAGGTGATTTCTCTGGGCAAACGGATTTTGAGAACCGATACGGCAGGCATTGCCATGCTGTCTGTGCTGATGCTGGAGCTGGAAATGAGAGGAATGGTAACGATTTCGCCGCAGGCCGAACCGTTACGATGAATGAGGGAGAAGATGGAAGCATATCTGGACAATTCTGCCACGACAAGGTGCAGCGGGCGGGCCGTAGAGCTGATGGTGCGGATTTTATCGGAGGATTACGGCAATCCGTCCTCCCTGCACAGCATGGGAGCGAGGGCAGAGGCGTATATCAAAGAAGCGAAAAAGAAAATTGCAAGGACGTTAAAGGCGTCGGAAAAGGAAATTGTCTTTACCTCCGGCGGGACAGAGTCGAACAATCTGGCTATTTTCGGGAGCGCAGAGGCTAAGAAACGGGCAGGGAACCATATCGTTACAACTGCGGTCGAGCATGCTTCCGTAGCGCAGCCCATGCAGCGCTTAGAGGAGCTTGGCTACCGGGTGACGTATCTTCCGGTGGATGCATCCGGTACGGTTTTGCGGGACGCTTTAGAAGACGCTTTGGATGAGGAAACCATTCTGGTATCTATGATGCATGTCAACAATGAAATCGGGACAATCGAGCCGGTGGAAGCGGCTGCGGAGCTGATTCACAAAAAAGCGCCGCATGCACTGTTTCATGTAGACGCGATTCAGTCCTACGGAAAGCTTCCCGTATACCCGAAGAAAGCCGGCATTGATCTGCTGTCGGTCAGCGGCCATAAAATTCACGGCCCCAAGGGCGTCGGATTTTTATATATTCGGGACAAGGCAGGGATAAAGCCGGTTCTCTACGGCGGCGGACAGCAGAAGGGAATGCGGTCCGGGACGGAAAATGTTCCGGCGATTGCGGCGCTTGGAGAAGCGGCGGCAGAGTGCTTTGAGGGCCTTTTTGCAAACGCCGAAGCGATGTACGGGCTGCGGGAATATTTTATCCGGGAGGCGCTTAAAATCCCTGGGGTAACGGTCAACGGCAAAATGGGAAGAGAGGCCGCGCCGCATATTGTCAGCGTCAGCGCAGAGGGTGTCCGCAGCGAGGTGCTGCTGCATTCGCTGGAGGAGGAGGGCATTTATGTATCGGCCGGCAGCGCTTGCTCCTCGAATAAGCCGTCAGTCAGCCGGACGCTTGCCGCAATCGGGTTAAAGAAGGAGCTTTTGGATGCTACGGTACGCTTTAGCTTTTGCAGGGATACCACGAAGGAAGAGATCGAGTATGCGCTGGCCCGTCTGGCCGAAATCATCCCCTTCCGCAGAAAATTTACGAGGAAATAGAGTATGTACAAATCATTTTTAATCAAATACGGAGAAATTGCAATTAAGGGCAAGAACCGCTATCTGTTCGAGGAAGCGCTGGTCCGTCAGATCCGCTATGCGCTGGCGGGAGCGGACGGTACCTTTGAGGTGCGCCGCTTACAGGGCAGAATTTATGTAGACGCAAAAGACTACGACTACGATGAGGTTTTGGAAGCGCTTTCCCATGTGTTCGGCATTGTCGGGATCTGTCCGGTGGTGCTGACAGAGGATGCGGGCTTTGACGCGCTGGTAAGGGACGTAACCGCATATGTCGATCAGGCATATCCGGACAAAAACAGAACCTTTAAGGTGCATGCGAGAAGAGCCAGGAAGAATTATCCGATGGATTCCATGGAATTAAACGCGGCCCTTGGCGAAAAGCTTTTAGAGGCGTTTCCAAAGCTTAGGGTAGACGTGCACCATCCGGACATTCTATTGTGCGTGGAAATCCGCGAGAAAATCAATATTTATTCTGTCGAAATTCCGGGCCCCGGCGGAATGCCGGTGGGGACAAACGGACGCGCCATGCTGCTTTTGTCCGGCGGGATCGACAGTCCGGTTGCCGGCTATATGATAGCCAAGCGCGGCGTGGCCATTGACGCAGTTTATTTTCACGCGCCTCCGTATACCAGCGAGCGGGCGAAGCAAAAGGTTGTGGATTTGGCGCGGATTGTATCGCGTTATGCGGGACCGATCCGGCTGCATATTGTGAATTTTACGGAGATTCAGCTGCAGATTTATGAAAAGTGCCCGCACGCGGAGCTTACGATTATTATGCGGCGCTATATGATGAAGATTGCGGAGCATTTTGCGAAGGAGGATCACTGCCTGGGACTTGTGACCGGAGAAAGCATCGGACAGGTGGCGAGCCAGACGATGCAGTCGCTGGCTGCGACCAATGCGGTCTGCACCCTGCCGGTGTACCGTCCGCTGATTGGCTTTGACAAAAAAGAGATTATTGATATTTCAGAAAAAATTGACGCCTATGAAACCAGCATCCTGCCGTTTGAGGACTGCTGTACGATTTTTGTAGCGAAGCATCCGGTGACCAAGCCGAATCTCAGAGTCATAGAACGATCGGAGCAGAGGCTGGGCGAGGCAATCGACGCGCTGGTAAAAACCGCAGTGGAGACGGCGGAGACGGTTTGCGTGGAGGCAGGAGAGGGATAGGAGCGCATAAAAAAGAGGATGGAAGGCATCCATCCTCTGATACGTAGGTTTTATTCTTCTGTGTAAAGATACGGTTTCAACGCTTCCATCATTTCTGTTTCATCGCCTTCCAGATGGATCGCCAGATCAATTGGCTTGGACAAATCCAGACTGAAAATACCCATGATTGATTTCGCATCAATGGTGTACCTTCCGGAAATCAGGTCAAAGTCATAGTCAAACCGTGTAATTGTATTCACGAAGGCCTTTACCTTGTCGATGGAATTTAAAGAAATCTGAACTGTTTTCATATGCGTCATATCCTCCTTTTCACTCAATATCAAACTACCTATTATAGTACTTGTTTTATATGAAAAAGTCAATCATATTTATACCAATATTATACAGGAATTTGGAGGCTTTAGTGAGTAAATTGAACAAAAAAAAGGCCGCTCTGCATAATCTGGGCTGTAAGGTGAATGCTTATGAAACGGAAGCCATGCGCCAGATGTTAGAGGCGGACGGATATGAAATAGTGGATTTTACGGAGTCGGCGGATGTGTATGTGATAAACACCTGCTCCGTGACGAATATCGCAGACCGCAAGTCCAGACAGATGCTCCACCGGGCCAGGAAGAAAAATCCCGATGCGCTGATTGTTGCTGCCGGCTGCTATGTGCAGACAAAGGCCGGGGACAAGCCGGACGGCTTTGGTGCCGATATTCTTCTGGGCAATAACAGAAAGCAGGATCTGATTCAGGCCATCCGGGAGTATGAGGCGGGAAAGGGAAACGGCGGGCCGCTTGTGGATATTCCGGAAATCAACCACAGACAGCCGTATGAAGGGCTGCATATGACGAATACGGCGGAGCATACCAGAGCGTTTGTCAAGGTACAGGACGGCTGCAATCAGTTCTGCAGCTATTGTATCATTCCGTATGCAAGAGGACGCGTAAGAAGCCGGGCGCTTTGTGATGTGAAGGATGAGGTGCGTATTCTGGCGGCAAACGGATATAAAGAGGTCGTGCTTTCGGGGATTCATCTGAGTTCCTACGGGACGGACAGCGGGGAGACGCTTTTGCACCTGATTGAGGAGACGGCAAAGACAAAAGGAATTGAGCGGATCCGCCTGGGTTCGTTAGAGCCTGGTATTGTTACGGAGGAATTTGTGCGGGGAATACGCGGTATAGACAAAATCTGCCCGCATTTTCATCTGTCCTTACAGAGCGGCTGCGACGAGACTCTGAAACGGATGAACCGGAAGTATACTACAGCAGAATATGAAGAAAGCTGTGCTCTTCTGCGGCGGTATTTTACCCATCCCGCGATTACAACGGATGTGATCACGGGCTTTCCGGGAGAGACAGAGGAGGAATTTCAAAAAACAAAGGAATTTCTGCGGAGCATTCATTTTTATGAAATGCATATTTTTAAATATTCAAGGCGCGAAGGCACAAAAGCGGCCGTTATGCCGGGTCAGGTGCCGGAGCCGGTAAAAGCAAGGCGGAGCGCGGAGCTGATTTTGCTGGGACAGGAAATGTCTGAGGAATTTCGGGAATACTATATGGGCAGGACAGTGGAGGTTCTGATGGAGGAACCGGCGGAAGAGGGAGGCAGGCGTTACTTTACAGGACATACGAAGGAATATGTGAAAATTGCCCTGGAAACGGACAAAAACCTGGCAAATCAATGCGTGAAAGGAAAGGCTGCAGGCAGGACGGCGGATGGATTGTATCTTATGGTTGAATTTTAAGGCATAATAGATTACAATAGAACCAGCAATGCTTTTGCGTGCACAAAACAAAAGAGCAGTATAAGGGCGTGGAATGATGCAGAATTTAAGAAATACACGATATTTTAAAGTGGAAAAAGAGCCGGAGCTGCAGGTAAAGGATATACTTGCAAACGTATATGAGGCACTGACCGAAAAGGGCTACAATCCGGTAAACCAGATTGTTGGATATATTATGTCCGGTGATCCGACGTATATCACCAGCCATAATAATGCAAGAAGCCTGATCATGAAGGTAGAGCGTGACGAAATCGTAGAAGAGGTACTAAAGGACTACATCAGAGAAAACCTTTCAAAGGAATAGGATAAGTACGGAGGCATAGTAATGCGTATATTGGGACTGGATTTTGGCTCGCGTACGGTTGGCGTAGCCGTCAGTGACGAGCTGGGCCTTACGGCGCAGGGCGTGGAGATTATCCGGAGGAAGTCCCCAGGCAAGCTGCGCCAGACGCTGGCAAGAATCGAAGAGCTTGTCATTTCTTATGATGTAAAAAAGATTGTCCTGGGCTATCCGAAGCATATGAACAACTCGGAAGGGGAACGCTGTGAGCTTACGATGGAATTTAAAGAAAAGCTTGCGTACCGGACGGAGCTTCCCATCGTGCTGTGGGATGAGCGTTTGACGACGGCCGCAGCAGAGGATATTCTGATCGAAAGCGGTATCCGCAGGGAGCGCCGGAAGGAGTATGTGGACGAGATAGCGGCAATGCTGATTCTGCAGGGCTATTTGGATTATCTTCATAACAGCAAAGAGGAATAAGGACAGATATGGATAAAATACTATTTACATCTCCCGAAACACAGGAGGAGATTTCATTTTTCTGCCTGGAGCAGACGACGATTCATAATCAGAATTATCTACTGGTCACCGAAGATGAAGAGGGTGATTCAGATGCTTATATTTTAAAAGAAATATCTTCAGAAGGGGAAGAAGCCGTATATGAGATGGTGGAAGAGGACGCGGAATTAGAAGCCATCGGAAGGATCTTTTCGGAGCTGATAGAAGATGTTGATTTTGAATTTTAAGCGCGGGTTTTAAATATAGAACTTAGAACGGATAATTAGAAAAGAGGTAAACCGATTGAAACAGAAAACAACAGAACATACGAAGCTAAAGATCATCCCGTTAGGCGGCTTAGAGCAGATTGGGATGAATATTACTGCCTTCGAGTACGAGGACAGTATTATTGTCGTGGATTGCGGCCTGTCGTTCCCGGAGGATGATATGCTGGGAATTGATCTGGTCATTCCGGACATCACTTATTTAAAGGACAACATCGAAAAGGTAAAGGGATTTTTTATCACGCACGGGCATGAGGATCATATCGGCGCGATTCCCTATGTCCTCCGCGAAATCAACGTGCCGATTTATGCGACGAAGCTGACGATCGGCATCATTGATCACAAGCTCAAGGAGCACAACATGATTTCCAAGGTAAAGCGCAAGGTCGTAAAATACGGCCAGCATATTAACCTGGGCAATTTCCGCGTAGAATTTATCAAGACAAACCACAGCATTCAGGATGCGGCGGCGCTGGCTATCTATTCCCCGGCCGGCATTATCGTGCACACCGGCGACTTCAAGGTAGATTATACACCGGTATTCGGAGACGCCATTGACCTTGCGAGGCTGGGCGAAATCGGCAAAAAGGGCGTGCTGGCGCTGATGTGCGACAGTACCAATGCGGAGCGGCCCGGATTTACGATGACGGAGAAATCCGTAGGCAAGACCTTTGACAATATTTTTTCCGAGCATAAGAATTCCAGAATTATTATTGCCACCTTTGCCTCCAACGTGGACCGGGTGCAGCAGATCATCAATTCCGCCTGTAAATACGGCAGGAAGGT
>CANDKL010000038.1 GCA_947385255.1 uncultured Roseburia sp.
CGCCCAGAGAGACGCCGTTTTGTCCGTCACTGCATGAATCCCCAAAGCCTGTCCGTTGATAAAAACTGAAACACAATCGGATCCCGCCGCCTGGATTTCGAGCTCTATCCCACCGTCCCGTTCCTTTGCTTCCATCGCGATGGATGCATCCGGCTGATAGCCGTATTCCGGATACTGCCCCAGCGATTCGATCATGCGCTCCGGAGACGCAAACTGCTCGTCCATCCAGCTTAAATGCCGTTCCATCCAGCTTTTAAAGCCGTCTACATGGCTGGTAAAATAACCGGAATGCCATCGACTGGTATTTGCCCGGCCGGCTATATGAATCTCCTGATCAAGCGCGTCAATCTGATCCACCATATCGACAATCAGCGTATCCCGGATGGTTTGGTAATAATACTGCGCCTGTACCACAAAGTACGGATCCTTTGTAATGGAACGGTACCACTGATTCGGATGCTGCCAGAAGTCAAATCCGAAGGTCTGCCAGGTCGTCGTGCTCCCGGTTCCGCCGTTGCCCGACGTATTGTCCATATCCCAGATCGGGCCCATATGCATCAGCCCGTCCACATCCTTATACATGTAGTTGCTGTTGTTCATACCGTCCCAGTTGAAAAAAATCTCCTGCACCAGCCAGAACCGAATCAGGGAGTCCAAATCAAACAGCTCGGTATAGTGTACGTTTTTTCCTTCGTACTCCGTATGAAAATCCGCCGCATAGACCGCCGCCTCAAAGGCATTGAGATAATCCCGGACATAGCCGTAAATCTCGTCGTTGGTCACGGCATATTCCGGATTTTTAAATTTCACACGCTTGCCGCTGTCGGTCAAAATCTGGGAAACCTCGTCGTCATAGTAATCCAGCTCCAGCAGATATCCGCCCGTAATGTCAATCGGGCCATAATAATCGGACACCGTATATTCCTTTCCGTCAAATACCACCTTGTCCGAGGTAACCCATTCCAGATTTTCTGTCATATCCTCTTCAAGCGCGTCCTTATCCAGGCCCTCCGCCTTGCTGATCGTCTTGGCGGCGTCCTTGACCTTGTCCTCGAAGCCTTCCATGTTTACCCGGTCCTTCTCCAGCTTGACCTGTTCGCAGAGCTGGTAGTTTCCGATATAGCTGCCGTTTAAAATCACATCCGCATGCACGGACTGCATATAAGGCATGCCCATCGCGCCGGAAAAATCGTACGATACCTTATTCCGCAAAAGAGACGCGTCCACATAATTGGCCAGCAGCACCCAGTGCTTGCTTTTTCCCATGCCAAAAAGATCCGCCGACTGATCCAGCTTCAGCTTATACGGCTTTTTCGGAGCGCCCCATGTGGCATTGCCACGGCCGCGGATTTTTGTCTTTCCGCTGTAAAGCCCGCTGTGGTATGTTTCACTGCCCTGTATACGCATTTCGGCATTCAGATAGGTTTCCTTGCTTGTAATCTCCTGCCTGTTTTCTGTTTCAATATAGATGACCGGAATTTCGCTGAAATACATCTCACAGCTTCCAATCGCTTCCCCTGCCGCAGTGCGTACCGTAACCTGTATCAGCTTTTCCAGATCCGCCTCTGCAGGCGTATAGGTATTCTCCGCAATATCCAGCCTTTTGCCGTCCACCGACCATTCATAGCGCAAAGCGGCGTCCTCCTGTACGCCCGTGACAAAAACCGTAAGCGGCTGATCCTTTACGGCAAACGGCTGCTCAAACTGTACGGTTACCGCTTCCTCCGCCGCAAAAACCGTTTCCGCACCGCCCTCGGCCGCTGCTGGGGAAAGCAGGGATACCGCCAGAACCGCCGCTGCCAAAACCGCCCTTATCCTTTTTGTGTATTTCCTTCTCATCGCTCCACCGCCCTTTCGGCACTGCCGTTGCCTACTTCTTTATCGTTACCTTGACTGTCTTAGAATACGGGCTGTAAGCCGTCTGCTTTGTCCCTGCCGCATTCTGATAAACCGCATAAGAACGGATACGGAACTGGTAGCTCCCCTTTGCCAGCTTCTTCGTCGTCTTTTTCACTGTTGATTTCCTGGAAATCTTTGCCAGCTGCTTAAATTTGCCCTTCTTTTTCTTCATCTGGATGACATAGCCGTCTGCCTTGCCCTGCTTCTTCCAGCTCAAGGATACCTTGCCGTTTTTCTTCACCGCCGCTTTCAGCGAAAACTTCGACAGCTGCGGCACCTGCACCGTCGGCTGCGGCTGGGGATCGGGCTGCTCTGCAGAGGGCTGCTGCGGTCCGGCAGGCTGCTCCGGAGCCTTTGCCACAGTAAGTCCCTTGCGGACCGCGTTCAGCCGCTGTATAAAATAGTCTACCATGCTCTGTGAAATCTGCTCCGGCGACTGGTTCAGCAGGCGCTTTGCCGCGTTCAGCTGCGCTGCAAACATACGCACGGAATCCGCCGTATATCCGGTCAGCGGCAGGACATCCAGCTCCTCCACCAGCGCCTTTAAATCCGCCGTATACGCGTAATTGTTCTGCACCTTTCGGTAGATATAATACGGAACCGGATTCTTTGCAATGAAAATGGACGGACTTGCCGGATACGGCTGATCATAATATTCATACGTACCGTAATTTTTCATCCGCAGCTCCACCCTGTCATTGTAGACATAAATCATGAGAGCCTGTACCACATCCGAATCACTTGCACTGGAGGGATAATTAATATCATTCGAATAATAACGCATCGAACCGACAAAGCTGGTCAGAAAGCTCGCATCCTTCTGCTGTGTTTCTTTATAAAACGTATTGCCCTGCTCATCCAGATCGGCCGTTACCGGCAGCATACGCAGGTCCGTACCCTCCATACCGTTTGTCTCATCCGTCATCATATAAATGCTGCCCTCCTGCGTCTTTGCAAACGCATACTGCCCGCTCTCCACTTCTCCGTCCACGGACGTAAAGGAATATCGGCCGTCTTCTGCCTCTGTCTGCAAAAGCAGCTCAATTGCGCAGGATTCCTTATTGGCGGAAAACGTCTTAGAGGACGTGCTGAAATACACATAGGGCCTTTCATTGTTTCCTGTTGTAATCTCATATCCGCCTATGGTCTTCTCGATCTGGCAAAGCGCCGGCGTATCGGTTAAGGTCAGATTGCTGTCTGCATAGCCTAAGTATTTACCGTCCGCCATACTCCGGATGGTATAGCCGCCGCTTACCCTCTCTACCTGCCAGATCGGAGAATGCTTCTCATTGGAAAGCTTATTGCCGTCCATATCATACTGCGTCACCCGCTGCTCCGTAGCTGTGCGGATGAATGCGGCATTGCCGCCGTGATCATGTCCGTACAGATGGATCAGATTCGGATACTCTGCCAGCGTTTTTTTCAGCAAAATCGTCGCTTCATCATTTTCATCCATGCCTTTTCCCTTATTGATACTGTTCGAATCGTCAAACGGGATGTGCGTTACGAAAAATACAGTTTTTTCTTTATTTGGATCGCCCTCATAGATTTTCTCCAGCTTCTGGCGAATCCATTCTACCGATTCCACGGAATAGCGGTACTGTGTGTAGCGGCCCGCGCCGTTTGGATTGTCATAAATGAAATTTCCGGTGTTCAGACACAAAAAATCAAATCCGTACAGCTCATAATAATAAGCTGCCAGCAGCTCGTATTTCTGATCATACGTCCATTCATCATACCGGTCTTCCTCCGGCAGCTCCCCTACGTCGTCCTTCATGGGAAACGTATAGTAATCCCCCGCATTGTATTCCCTGGTAATCTCATAATCATGGTTTCCGTCTACCCAGAGCACGTATTTGTCCTCCTGAGACTCCGGGAACGCGTCTCTGGTTGCTTCCACCATCAGTCTGCGGATTTTCAGCCAGTTTTCCTCCGAAATATTCGAGCTGTCACTGGTATAATCCCCGCAGAGGATCATCATATCGATCTCTTCCTCATTCTTGATAGCCTCCAGTGTACGTGTTACCGATCCCCGCAGTCTGACATCATCCAGTGCGCAGTCGATTAGCGACATCTGGTTATGCAGATCCGAAAGGCATGCGATGGTCAGAACCGGCTCTTCCTCACCGTCCTGTGCATAAACCGCCTCCGGCGGCATTCCCGACGCCAGAATCCCCATCGCCAGGATCAGCGCCAGCACTCGCTGTAACAATTTTCTCATATCTTCCTTCCTCCTTTTTGTATTTATATCACATCGCGCCGTTTTGACGCAACGCCGATACCAAAATAACAAGGCAGCCTGCTGCTTCAATATTCCCAAGCAACGGCTGCCAAAAAACACCAAAACCTATTCCATGATTTCCTCAACTGCGAAATCGTCTAATTCTTCTTCAAAGTCTAGATATTCCTCTTCGCTGATGTCCGAATCCAGTCTCAGATCCCCGTACCTCTTCATACCGGTTCCAGCCGGGATCAGCTTACCGATGATGACGTTCTCCTTCAGGCCGATCAACGGATCCACCTTGCCCTTAATTGCGGCCTCGGTCAGTACCTTCGTCGTCTCCTGGAAGGATGCCGCAGAAAGGAACGAATTCGTCGCAAGGGACGCCTTTGTAATCCCCAAAAGCACCTGCTTGCCCTCTGCAGGCTCTAAGCCTTCCTCTGCAAGCTTCTCATTCACATCCTCAAAATCCAGAATGTCTACCAGGGTTCCCGGCAGAAAATCGGAATCCCCGTTGTTTTCGATGCGAACCTTCTTTAACATCTGACGAACAATGACCTCAATGTGCTTATCGTTAATTTCCACACCCTGCAGGCGGTATACACGCTGAACCTCCTGCAGCATGTAATCCTGTACGGCGCGGACGCCTTTTATCTTTAAGATATCGTGCGGATTGACAGAACCCTCGGTCAGCTCATCACCGGCCTCCAGCACGGCTCCGTCCATAATCTTAATTCTCGAGCCATAGGGGATGAGATAGGTCTTCGTCTCTCCCGTTTCATGATTCGTTACAATTACCTCGCGTTTCTTCTTCGTATCACGCAGCTCTGCTACGCCGGCAAATTCGGTTATGATCGCAAGGCCCTTCGGTTTTCTCGCTTCAAAAATTTCCTCAACACGGGGAAGACCCTGTGTAATATCGTCACCGGCAACACCGCCTGTATGGAACGTACGCATCGTCAGCTGCGTACCCGGCTCTCCGATGGACTGCGCCGCGATAATGCCAACAGCCTCGCCGACCTGTACGGCCTGGCCGGTCGCCATATTCGCACCGTAGCACTTCGCACAGATACCGACATGGGAACGGCAGGTGAGAATGGTGCGTATCTTGAGCTTTTCAATCGGATTTCCGTTTTCATCCACGCCCTTGGACATAACCAGCGCAGCGCGGCGCGGCGTAATCATATGGTTCGCCTTCACCAGGACATTTCCGTCCTTATCGCAAATGGTATTGCAGGAAAACCGTCCGGTAATCCTCTCCTGAAGGCTTTCGATTTCCTCCTTACCGTCTCGGAAATCGGTTACCCACATGCCCGGAATTGCTTTCTCCGTATCGTCTCCCATGCAGTCCGACTCATGGACAATCAGCTCCTGCGATACGTCCACCAGACGCCTGGTGAGATAGCCGGAATCCGCCGTACGCAGTGCCGTATCGGAAAGTCCCTTTCTGGCTCCGTGTGCTGACATGAAATATTCGAGAACATCCAGACCCTCGCGGAAGTTGGACTTAATGGGCAGCTCGATCGTCCGTCCGGTCGTATCCGCCATCAGTCCGCGCATGCCGGCAAGCTGCTTAATCTGCTTATCGGAACCGCGCGCTCCGGAATCGGCCATCATGTGGATGTTGTTGTATTTGTCCAGACCGCCAAGCAGCGCCTCTGTCAGCTCGTCATCCGTTTCCTTCCAGGTCTGGATGACCTCCTTATAACGCTCCTCGTCCGTAATCAGGCCTCGCTTGTACTGGCGCATAATCTTATCTACCGTATTCTGCGCCTCTTCAATCATCTGCGGCTTCTGCGGCGGCACCGTCATATCGGAAATGGATACCGTCATTGCGGCTCTGGTCGAATATTTATATCCGATCGACTTAATGTCGTCTAACACCTCCGCCGTCTTCGTCGCGCCGTGCACGTTAATAACCTTCTCCAGGATCTGCTTGAGCTGCTTCTTTCCTACGTGGAAATCAACCTCCAGCTTCAGCTCATTCTCCGGCATGCTCCGGTCTACATAGCCCAGATCCTGCGGAATGATTTCATTAAAAATAAAACGTCCCAGCGTAGATTCAATCATTCCGGACCTTACAGAGCCGTCCGGCTGCTTCTTTTGCACGCGGACCGAAATCCTGGAATGCAGCGTCAGCGCTTTATTTTCATAAGCCAGAATGGCTTCGTTTACATTTTTAAAATGCTTGCCCTCCCCAAGGACTCCCGGCCGCTCCTGCGTCAGATAATAAATACCGAGTACCATATCCTGAGACGGAACCGCCACCGGACCTCCGTCAGAGGGCTTTAAGAGATTATTTGGAGAAAGCAGCATAAAACGGCATTCCGCCTGTGCCTCTACGGAAAGCGGAAGATGAACCGCCATCTGGTCGCCGTCAAAATCCGCATTATATGCCGTACATACCAGCGGATGCAGCTTAATCGCCTTACCCTCTACCAGAATCGGTTCAAATGCCTGAATCCCGAGCCTGTGCAGCGTAGGAGCACGGTTCAGCATCACCGGATGCTCCTTGATGACCTCCTCCAAAACGTCCCAGACCTCTGTCTGCAGACGCTCTACCATTTTCTTCGCACTCTTGATATTGTGCGCCGTGCCGTTTGAAACCAGCTCCTTCATCACAAAAGGCTTAAACAGCTCAATCGCCATTTCCTTTGGAAGGCCGCACTGGTAAATCTTAAGCTCCGGCCCTACGACGATGACCGAACGGCCGGAATAATCCACACGCTTGCCCAGCAGATTCTGGCGGAAGCGGCCGCTCTTACCCTTCAGCATATCGGACAGAGACTTCAGCGCACGGTTGCCGGGGCCCGTCACAGGCCTGCCGCGCCGTCCGTTGTCAATCAGGGCATCCACTGCCTCCTGCAGCATCCGCTTCTCATTGCGTACGATAATGTCCGGCGCACCCAGCTCTAATAGCCGGCGCAGACGGTTATTCCGGTTGATAATCCGGCGGTACAAGTCGTTTAAATCCGAAGTGGCAAAACGGCCGCCGTCCAGCTGCACCATCGGACGCAAATCCGGCGGAATCACCGGGATCACCGTCATAATCATCCATTCCGGACGGTTTCCGGATTCACGGAAGGCTTCAACTACCTCCAGACGCTTAATGATCCTTGCGCGCTTCTGCCCGGTTGCATCCTTTAATTCAGTCTTTAACTCCATCGCATCCTTTTCCAAATCAATGGACTCTAACAGCTCTAAAATGGATTCCGCACCCATGCCGACGCGGAATGCATTCCCGTACTGCTCCCTGGCCTCCTGATACTCTGCTTCGGACAGCACCTGCTTGTAGGTCAGGCTGGTATTGCCCGACTCCAGTACGATATAGGATGCAAAATAGAGAACCTTTTCCAATGTCCTTGGAGAAAGATCCAGGATCAGGCCCATACGGCTGGGAATCCCCTTAAAGTACCAGATATGGGAAACGGGCGCCGCCAACTCAATGTGCCCCATACGTTCCCTTCTGACACTTGCTTTTGTGATTTCAACTCCGCAGCGGTCGCAGACTACGCCCTTATAGCGGATCTTCTTGTACTTGCCGCAATGACATTCCCAGTCCTTGCTCGGCCCGAAAATCTTCTCGCAGAACAGGCCGTCCTTCTCGGGCTTTAAGGTCCTGTAATTGATCGTTTCCGGCTTTTTTACCTCGCCCCGGGACCATTCCCTGATCTTCTCAGGGGAAGCCAGACCAATTTTAATCGCATCGAATGCGATTGGCTGGTATGTCTCTTTTTTTGTTGTCTCTGGCATTTCTGACGCTCCCTTCTAAATCCTTATTCTTCATCCTCAAGAATTTCATCGTCCTCATAATCTATTTCGCCAAAATCATCCTCCTCATCATCCTCCATATCGCCTTCGTCGTCCGACTCAACGTCTACCAGCTCTTCGTTCTCCGTATCAAATTCCTGCTGGGTAAAGCCCATCTTGCCAAAGGACTCGCTGTCCTCAAACGCAAAATCCTTATCGCCTGCAATAATTGCATTTAAATCCGTATTGCCGTACTCGCTGGTTTCCATCAGCTCGACCTCATTCCGATCGTCGTCAAGCACCTTTACATCCAGTCCCAGAGACTGCAGCTCCTTCAGCAATACCTTAAAGGATTCCGGAATCCCCGGCTCCGGTATATTATCCCCTTTGATAATCGCCTCGTACGTCTTGACACGGCCCACAACGTCATCGGATTTCACCGTCAGAATCTCCTGCAGCGTATAGGATGCGCCGTATGCCTCCAGCGCCCAGACCTCCATTTCCCCGAAGCGCTGTCCGCCGAACTGCGCCTTGCCGCCGAGCGGCTGCTGGGTTACTAAGGAGTACGGGCCGGTAGAACGCGCGTGGATTTTATCGTCGACCAGATGATGCAGCTTCAGATAGTGCATGTGCCCGATGGTAACCGGACTGTCAAAATATTCTCCCGTCCTGCCGTCGCGCAGCCTTACCTTTCCGTCGCGGGAAAGCGGAACGCCCTTCCACACCTTGCGGTGCTCACGGTTCTCCGATAAGTACTGCAGGACCTCCGGCAGAAGCTCCTCTTTATATTTCGCTTCGAATTCTTCCCATTCCAGATTGACATAATCATTGGCAAGATCCAGCGTATCCATAATGTCATTTTCCTTTGCGCCGTCAAATACCGGTGTCTCAATATTAAATCCCAGCGCCTTCGCCGCCAGGCTCAGATGGATCTCCAGCACCTGCCCGATATTCATACGGGACGGCACGCCAAGCGGGTTCAGCACGATGTCCAGCGGCCTGCCATTCGGCAGAAACGGCATATCCTCTACCGGAAGCACGCGGGAAACAACACCCTTGTTCCCATGGCGGCCTGCCATCTTATCACCGACTGAAATTTTCCTCTTCTGCGCAATATAAATGCGGACGGCCTGGTTCACGCCCGGAGACAGCTCATCCCCGTTATCCCTGGTAAACACCTTGGCGTCTACGATAATTCCGTACTCTCCGTGCGGCACCTTTAAGGACGTATCGCGGACCTCCCTTGCCTTTTCTCCGAAAATAGCCCGCAGAAGCCGCTCTTCTGCGGTCAGCTCTGTCTCGCCCTTCGGCGTCACCTTGCCAACCAGGATATCCCCGGCGCGCACCTCTGCGCCGATGCGGATAATTCCCCGTTCGTCCAGATCCTTTAATGCATCGTCGCCGACGCCGGGCACATCACGGGTAATTTCCTCCGGCCCAAGCTTGGTATCCCTGGCTTCCGCTTCGTACTCCTCTATATGAACCGATGTGTACACATCGTCCTGTACCAGCCGTTCGCTCAACAATACGGCATCCTCGTAATTATAGCCCTCCCAGGTCATAAAGCCAATCAGCGGGTTCTTGCCGAGCGCCAGCTCTCCGTTCGAGGTGGACGGACCGTCTGCAATGACCTCGCCGGCCTCTACATGCGCCCCCTTAAATACAATCGGCCTCTGATTGTAGCAGTTTGACTGGTTGCTTCTGGAAAACTTGGTCAGGCGGTAGGACCTCCGGCTTCCGTCATCGCCCCGGATTACAATCTCATTGGATACGGCGCTTTCTACCGTTCCCGCCTGCTCTGCTACCACGCATACTCCCGAATCCACAGCCGCCTTCGTCTCCATACCGGTTCCGACCACAGGCGCCTCCGTCGAAAGAAGCGGCACGGCCTGACGCTGCATGTTGGATCCCATCAGCGCACGGTTGGCGTCGTCGTTCTGCAAAAACGGAATCAATGCCGTAGCCACGGAAAATACCATCTTCGGGGATACGTCCATATAATCAAACATCGTCTTTTCATATTCCTGTGTTTCGTCCAGATAACGGCCGGATACGGAATTACGCACAAAATGCCCTTCCTCGTCCAGCGCCTCGTTCGCCTGCGCCACATGGAAATTATCCTCTTCATCCGCCGTCATATAGACAACCTCGTCGGTCACCCGCGGATTCTTCGGATCCGTCTTGTCAATCTTGCGGTACGGCGCCTCCACAAAGCCGTACTCATTAATCCGCGCATAGCATGCCAGAGAATTAATCAGCCCGATGTTCGGACCTTCGGGCGTCTCAATCGGACACATTCTGCCGTAATGGGAGTAGTGCACATCACGCACCTCAAACCCGGCGCGGTCACGGGAAAGACCTCCCGGCCCAAGAGCCGAAAGACGCCTCTTATGCGTCAGCTCGCCAAGCGGATTATTCTGATCCATAAACTGGGACAGCTGGGAGGATCCGAAAAACTCCTTCACCGCAGCCGTCACCGGCTTGATATTAATCAGGCTCTGCGGGGAGATCCCCTCCAGATCCTGCGTCGTCATACGCTCGCGCACCACGCGCTCCAGCCTGGACAAGCCGATTCGGTACTGGTTCTGCAAAAGCTCGCCCACGGCGCGGATACGCCGGTTACCCAAATGGTCAATATCGTCGTCGTGCCCGATGGCATATTCCAAATGCATATTATAATTAATAGAAGCAAAAATATCGTCCTTCGTGATGTGCTTGGGAATCAGATCGTGCACGTCCCTGCGGATTGCCTCCTTGATCTCCTCAATATCGCTGTTCTCCTCCAGAATCTGCGCCAAAATCGGATAATACACCAGCTCGGTAATCCCTACCTCCTTCGGCTCAACATCCACATAGCTCCGCAGATCTACCATCATATTGGATAAAACCTTGACATTCCTCGTTTCCGCCTGAATCCAGACATACGGGATCGCCGCGTTCTGAATGCGGTCTGCCAGCTCGCGGGTCACCTCCGTTCCCTGCTCTGCGATAATTTCGCCCGTTGTCCTATCCACGGCGTCCTCCGCCAGCACCTGCCCGCTGATCCGGTTCTTAAGCGCCAGCTTTTTATTAAATTTATACCGTCCCACCTTCGCCAGATCATAACGTCTGGGGTCAAAAAACATAGCAGAAATCAGGCTCTCCGCACTCTCAACAGTCAGCGGCTCGCCTGGACGGATTTTCTTGTATAATTCTAACAGGCCCTCTTCGTAGTTTGTCGCTACATCCTTCCCGAAGCTGGCCATGATCTTGGGTTCTTCGCCAAATAAATCAATAATTTCCTGGTTGCTGCCGATGCCTAACGCACGGATCAGCACCGTAATCGGTACCTTTCTGGTTCTGTCTACTCGTACATAAAAAACGTCATTGGAATCCGTTTCATATTCCAGCCATGCCCCGCGGTTCGGAATCACAGTACAGGAATACAGCTTTTTACCAACCTTATCGTGTGAAACTGCGTAATAAATGCCGGGAGAACGCACCAGCTGGCTTACGATAACACGCTCTGCGCCGTTGATGACAAATGTTCCCGTCTCTGTCATAAGAGGAAGATCGCCCATGAAGATCTCGTGTTCATTAATTTCATCCATTTCTTTATTATAGAGCCGCACCTTTACCTTCAGAGGAGCCGCATAGGTGGCATCCCGCTCCTTACATTCCGGAATGGAATATTTTACATCGTTCCTGCAGAGTGTAAAATCGGTAAATTCCAGGCTCAAATGTCCGCTGTAATCCGCTATCGGCGAAATGTCTGCAAATACTTCCTTCAATCCCTCATCCAAAAACCACTGGTAAGAGTCTTTCTGGACTTCAATCAGGTTCGGTATTTCCAAAACCTCCTTCTGCCGTGAATAACTCATACGTAAACCTTTTCCGGCTTGCACCGGACGTATTCTGTTTTTCTCCATTGACGCTTCACCTCTCATTTTCATTATATACAAGCAGCTTTTTGCAAAATTCTTTGCCGCACTACCGGACGAAACATGGTTCTCTCAACACAATAGTGCACTGTATATTATATTACAAGCTTTCATACAATGTCAAGGAGAAGTTTGGGCTTTTCCCGGCTATCTGCCGCATACCTTTTCCAGAACCAGCACAAAGGCAAACACCATCACCGTCACCAGCAGCGCAACATCCAGCGTGATATAGGATTTTTCGTCCAGATAAAGCCGCAGGCCCCTCCATCCGCAGCTGCAGCTGCACTCCTTCTCCTCCGGCCTGCTCCTGTCATACCCGGCTTCCTGGCCGCATTCTCCTTCCAGGACCGCCTCGTCCGCCATTATATTTCCACTTTTGAATAACAAAATACAACTAAAGCATAATACAATTACCGTCAAACATCTGCTGATTTTTTTCTTCATCGTCATTTTTCCTCCGTAAGCTGTCATGATTCATTCTATTTTATACTATTATGAAAAAATGTCTTTGTCAAACCTTTTATCGCTATAAGCGAATTTAATCTAACTATAATTAATGTATTGCATCTTGGAATGCTGTTACAATAATCTAATGAACGTATTCCGTTCGAATGAAATACGGCTATTTGACAATACAGTCGGCTACGGAGGACCACGATGACAGATATTCTCGACAAATCCAAAATCGGACAGCGAATACGGCAGCTGCGCCTTCTGCATGACTATACCCAGGCGGAATTTGCCGAATCCATTGACATATCCATCAATTTTCTTTCTGAAATTGAAAACGGAAAAAAAGGATTGTCACAGGACACCCTTGCAAAAATCTGCAGGCAGCTTGACACCTCTGCAGACTATATTCTGTTCGGTGATAAACACAGCCAAACCTCGCTCATAGATTTGGCCACCGCTCTCACTATTGACGAAATTCAAACCACCATCCACTATCTGGAATCCCTGATTGAGATGAAAAAAATACAGCTTTAAAACAAAAAGGCACAGAGAACCATTCCCCTGTGCCTTATCAAACGCATTTTAAATATGAATTATTTCAAGGTAACCTTAGCGCCCTCTGCCTCAAGCCTTGCCTTCAGATCCTCTGCACCAGCCTTGTCAGCAGCCTCTTTTACTACCTTCGGAGCGCCGTCAACCAGATCCTTTGCTTCCTTTAAGCCTAATCCGGTCACTTCACGTACAACCTTAATAACCTTAACCTTGTTCGGGCCAACCTCTGTCAGCTCTACGTCGAACTCCGTCTTCTCTTCCTCTGCCGCTGCCTCTCCGCCTGCTGCCGCAACGACTACGCCTGCTGCCGCAGATACGCCGAACTCTTCCTCACATGCCTTTACCAGTTCGTTTAACTCTAATACGCTTAACTCTTTAATCGCTTCAATAAATTCTTCCGTTGTTAACTTAGCCATTCTAATATACCTCCATAAATAGATTTTGTAGTTGTCCTGCTCTCATTCTTAAGCCGTCTTAAGCCTCTGCTGCAGGGGCTTCCTCTGCCGCCGCTTCGCCGGAGCCGTCCTTCTCGGCGATCTGCTTGAGCACACAGGCAAGGTTCGTAATCGGGGACTGGATGCTTCCAAGGAATTTGGAAAGCAGCTCTTCCCTTGACGGAACTGCCGCAATCGCCTTCATGCCTTCCGCATCATAGAATGTTCCCTCTACAACGCCCGCTTTAATCTCAAGCGCCGGGGCATTCTTGGCAAATTTGGATAATACTCGTGCCGGAGCGGTCGCGTCTGTCGAAGAAATCGCAATCGCGCTCGGTCCTTCCAATACAGGAGCAAGGCTCTCAAACTCCGTTCCCTGAAATGCAAAGTTCATCAATGTGTTCTTGTACACCTTATAAGTAATACCTGCTTCACGAAGCTGCTTGCGCAGCTCGGTATCCTCTGCAACGGTAAGGCCGCGGTAATCTACAATTACAACACACTGCGCGTCTTTTACATGTTCGGAAATCTCCTGTACGATCGGTTGTTTCAGTTCTACTTTTGCCACGAACGTACACCTCCTTTTATTGTTGTTCTGGCATATGCCACCGTTCTTTTTGATGAAGCAGCATTCTGCTGCGCAGAATCCTCTGCAATGAAAAACCTCTCTGTCCAAAAGACAGAGAGGTAGTCGTCAATCATTCATCTCCTCGGCAGGCTCTTACGATTACGCCATGCGGCGCCTGCTGTCTTCGGCGTTATGCTTTCTCACTATAGCATGATTTATATCGGATGTCAATCCACAAATTTACTGTGCAGTCGCTTTCAGGACATTCACCTTAATTCCCGGGCCCATCGTAGGCGACAGGGTAATGCTCTTGATATACTGTCCCTTTAAGCTGCTCGGCCTTGCTTTGTTGACGGCATCCATAAGCGTCTGGAAGTTGTCCGCTAATTGTTCATCTGTGAAGGATGCTTTTCCAATTGGCACATGGATAATATTACTCTTATCTAATCGGTATTCAATCTTACCTGCTTTGATGTCGGCAATTGCTTTTGTAACGTCCATTGTAACCGTTCCCGCCTTCGGGTTTGGCATTAAGCCCTTGGGCCCCAGCACACGTCCCAGCCGGCCTACAACGCCCATCATGTCCGGAGTTGCAACCACTACGTCAAAATCCAGCCAGCCCTCGTTCTGGATCTTCGGAATCAGCTCGTCGCCGCCGACAAAATCCGCGCCTGCGGCCTGCGCCTCATCCAGCTTCGTTCCCTTTGCAAATACCAGTACGCGTACGGTTTTTCCGGTTCCGTGCGGCAGTACAACCGCACCGCGCACCTGCTGCTCTGCATGGCGTCCGTCGCAGCCGGTCCGGATATGAACCTCAATTGTCTCATCAAATTTGGCAACAGCTGTCTTCTTTGCCAATGCAACAGCCTCTTCCTTGTCGTAAGAAGCTGTCCTGTCCACTGCTTTTGCAGTTTCTAAATATTTCTTTCCTCTTTTTTTCATGATTCAAACCTCCTGTGGTTATATCGGGGAAGCAGCTCCCTCCCACTACTCTGGAATTCCTATTCCTCTACTGTGACACCCATCGATCTTGCCGTACCTGCAATCATGCTCATCGCCGCTTCTAAGGAAGCTGCGTTCAAATCCGGCATTTTCAGCTCTGCAATCTCCTGAAGCTTCGCCTTGGAAATTGTCGCAACCTTTGTCTTGTTCGGAACGGCCGAACCGGACTGAATGTTGCAGGCCTTTTTAATCAGTACCGGAGCAGGCGGCGTCTTCGTAATAAAGCTAAAGCTCCTGTCTGCATATACCGTAATCACGACCGGGATGATCAAATCGCCCTGATCTGCGGTTCTTGCATTAAACTGCTTGGTAAACTCAACGATGTTTACACCGTGCTGTCCAAGCGCCGGGCCGACCGGAGGAGCAGGTGTTGCCTTTCCGGCAGGAATCTGTAATTTAATATATCCTGTAACTTTTTTTGCCATTTGGAATGAACCTCCTTAACTCATCTTTTTGACTTCTGCGAAACTGATTTCTACCGGCGTTTCGCGGCCGAATAGCTCTACATTGATGGTGACGATCTGCTTGCCGTGGTTCATGGTCTGAATGACGCCGATGGTATCCTTCCAGACGCCGCCTGTCACCACGATGGTATCCCCTTCCGCAAAATCCACCACAATGTCTTCCTTCTTGA
>CANDKL010000039.1 GCA_947385255.1 uncultured Roseburia sp.
CCGCAGCGGATACATTCCGGATGATTCGCATTTTTTACCGGATCCACCTGCATCTTACATACCTTCGCGCATGCTCCGCAGCCGGTGCATTCTTTCGGATCCACACGGTATCGGAATACGGAAACCGGCTGCAATACGGAATACACTGCCCCAAGCGGACAGATATATTTACAAAACGGCCGATAGATAAGGATCGACAAAAGAACCGTAATAAACAGCAGCACATTTTTCCAGGCATACAGCCATCCGACCGTACCACGGAGCGTCTGGTTCAGTAAAACAAGCGGTATGCCGCCCTCGAGCGTTCCGGCCGGACAAATCAGCTTGCAGAAATATGGCGCCCCCTGTCCCAGGATATCGACCAGAAACAGCGGCATTAAAATTACAAAAACCGCCAGAATCACATATTTCAGCTTCCGCAGAAGCTTATCTCCGCGAAATGACGTTATCTTTTTTCCAAACGGCAGCTTGTACAGCAGATCCTGCACCAGGCCGAACGGGCACAGAAAGCCGCAGACAAGCCTGCCGAGCAGCGCTCCCGTAAACATCAGAAAGCCTGCCACATAAAACGCGAATTTAAAATTCCAGCTGCCAATCACCGCCTGCAGGGCCCCAATCGGGCAGGCGCCCAGCGCACCCGGGCAGGAATAGCAGTTTAAACCGGGGACGCAAAGATTTTTGATGCGTCCCTGGTAAATTTTGCCCTGTACAAATCCGGCCAGATAGCTGTTTGTCAAAAGCGCCCACAGTGCCTGTATGCGGTGGCGCTTCCACTCCCCTGTTTTCTTTTTCTTATCCAATTCCAATACACTCCAGACAAATACGAATCGCTTTTTCCAGCACCACCTGCATTTCGCCGCGGTAAATCCCAAAGCCCATGGACAAAAGCCCCAGAACGGCCAAAACGGTCCCGACCGGGATTACACGCCTTCTGCGGCTCATTCTGCCGCTCCGCTGACATCCGCCAGCTTCTCTTCCGCTATGGCCTTCCATTCCTCCAGGCTGCGGCTTCCGGTATAGCTTTCCCCTAAGACGTTTCCTTCCCGATCCACAAAAATCGTCTCCGGGACGGCATTGATATTCGACAGCCGTCCGTTTAATAATGTGCTGTCCGGGATTAAAAACGGATACGTGACACCGGTATTCTCCGCCAGAAGCCCTGCCTTTTCCACAGCCTCGCTGTCTACGCCTCCCAGGCCGTCGGCTGCGTCCAGGACAATCCCCACGACATTGAGGCCCTGATCCGACATTTCATTCCGCAGCTTTTCCAAATCCGGGATTTCGTTGATGCAGGGCGTGCACCAGGTCGTGAATATATTGATCATGGTCACATCGTAATCGGCAAAAATTTCCTGCGTGTAAGCCTCTCCTGTCAAATCCTCCATGGAAAATTCCCCGATTTGATCGGTACCGGCAGATTCACGTTCCGCCGCGCCGGAAGCAGACGCCTCTTCCTGCCCCTCTGACGCCCCGGGAGCAGACGCTTCTTCCTGCCCCTCTGACGCAGACGGCTGTCCTTTTGTGCATCCGCCGAAAAAAACCGTGCAGCACAGGCTGCATACTATCACAGCTGCTATTTTTTGCATTCTTTTTTTCATAAAACCAACTCCTCGTTATCCGTTTTCTCCTGTCTATTTCTTTGCATCCGCTTTCTTCTGAAACCTCTCGGCCTGTATCACAAAACGCTCATGCGTCCCTTCGCCGATTTTCCCTGCTTCATCCTCTGCCAGAACCTCGAACAGAAGCCTTCTTCCATCCACTTCCTTTAACTCGGTTCTGCAGGTCACCTTCATTCCGACCGGGGTTGCCGAAAGGTGCCTGACGTTTAGACTCGTTCCTACGGTTGCACAGCCCTCCTCCAGCTGCTCTGCCACGCTTCTCCACGCTGTTTCCTCAATCAGCTCGATCAGGGCAGGCGTTGCCAGCACATCCAATGTACCGCTCCCGCGCCTTTTCGCCGTATGCTCCGGAGCTACCGTCATTTCCCTCTTTCCAATCATTCCTGCTTCTAACATAAAAACCTCCTATTCCGGATAATGCAGCCGTTCTGCGCTCATATCGGAGAGCACCTCCTCATAAAACCGCTTCGCCAGATAATTTGCCATCGGCAGGTTCATATCCAGGTAATTGCCGCAGTCGCGTGCGCAGGCGCCCGGCACCTCCTCCTTAAAATCGCGCATAAATGCAAACAGCTCCTTCATCAAATCCACGATATCCTCTGACTCATAATCTCCGGCCAGAATCAGATAAAAGCCCGTCCGGCAGCCCATCGGCCCGAAATATACGGTTTTTTTTGCATATTCCTCATGGTTCCGAAGGAACGTCGCCCCCAGATGCTCAATCGTATGCACCTCCGCCGTATTCATCACCGGCTCAAAATTCGGACGCGTCATACGGATGTCAAATGTCGTCAGCACCTCGCCGCCGACGTGATCCTTGCGGGATACATAAATTCCCGGCAGCAATGTCAAATGATTTACGGTAAAGCTTGCTATTTTTTTCATGATAACCTCCCTGCCATTTCTACAATTAAACGAACGGAATGTTCGATTGCCTTTGCTTCAAAGGTCGGATAATCCATTTCGGCGCTGTCATCCGCCTTGTCGGAAATCGCCCGTACAATCAAAAACGGGACTTCATTGAGATAGGCCGCATGTGCAATTGCCGCCCCCTCCATTTCGGTACAGCAGCCGTCAAAGGTTCGAATCAGCCACTCCTTTTTCTCCTTGCTGGAAATAAACTGATCGCCGGTTACAATCCGTCCCTCATAAACGCGGATATCCGGATTGACCTTCGCACAACTCTCCTTTGCCGCCCGCCTGAGCGCTTCATCTGCGGGAAATGCATCCACTTTAAGCCCCGGCACCTGCCCCGGTCCATAGCCGAAGATCGCCACGTCCATATCGTGCTCTACCGCGTCCGTGGAAAGCACAATATCCCCGATATCAATTTCGGCCCGAAGAGAGCCTGCAATTCCGGTATTGATGACGCAGCTTACCGGAAAGCGGTCAATCATGACCTGCGTGCAGCATGCCGCATTGACCTTGCCGATTCCGGCGCGCACAACAACAGCCTTCGCACCGTTTAACATCCCCCTGTAAAACTCCATGGACGCTGCCCTGACCACGTCCACCTCTGTCATCAGCTCCTTTAGCTTTGCCACTTCTGCATCCATGGCGCCAATAATTCCTAACATAACACTATCCTTCCTTCCCGAAAAAATCTTTCATTCTGCCCCATCTTCCTTTTCGAGAGACAGAACGGGTTCCCCCTTGCGGTTTTTTATGATCAGTCCGTCCTCCGATGTCTCATATAAGTATTTCGTACTTCCCGCGTGATCCCTTAACGTCATACGCCCGTCTTTTCCGGCATAATAAAATTCCTCTACCTGCAAAACCACGCTGCCGTCCTCTTCAAAAATATACTGGTAGCTGTCGCCGTCCTCTCCAATCTGATAGGCTCCGCGAAATGGGCTTCCCGAAAGCAGCCCGTCCTCTCCTTTGAGCCAAAACAAAAGCATCGGATTGGCATCCAGGTTAAATTCTTCTGTCGTAAAGGTCAGTATCAAATGTCCGTCCTCCTCACGGACCAGATACTCGGTAAAATTATAATCCTCCGGCAGCTCTCTGCCGGTATCATCCAGACAAATCCGAAGAACCGCATCCCCGTCCTCCGTTTCGTTCAGCTCATAAATGCCCTTCTGCGATACGGTCAGCGTACTGTCTGCCCGAAAATCAAATTTCATATTTTCCGCATCGGCCAGATGATATACATCCGTAAATACAACCTCTGACGGCGGCAGCTTCCCCCCGCCGCAGCCGCATAGGCACAGCGCGGCGGTAAGCATCGCCGCAGCCATTCCCTTTTTCATAAAACCACCTCACTTCCCCGCCGTTTTCCGTGCATAAAAATACGTACCGAAATACAAAATTCCCGCAAACAGCACAATCGCAGGCCCTGCCGCTACGTTTGTATAGTACGATATAAACAGTCCCAGCATACCCGAAAACACCGAAAACAGCACGGCAAAAAAATGATATTCCCGCATATTCTCCGAAATATTCTTACTGGCCGCCGCCGGCAGAATCAACAGCGCATTGATAATTAAAATTCCAACCCACCGAATCGAAAGCGTCACAATCACCGCCGTAAGTACTGCAAAGAGATTCTCCATGAGGCGTACCGGAATTCCCCTGCCCACCGCAAGCGTCCGGTGTATCCCCGCCGCGTGCAGTCCGTTAAAGCAAAAGCCGTAAAACAGCAGCGTCAATAGAAAAATCACTGCCAGATACCCGATTTCCTTTTTTGAAATGCTTAAAATATCGCCGACCAGGAGACTGGAATATTTGCTGAAATTACCGTCCTTTGACAAAATAGCAAGCCCCGCTGCCACGCTGCAGGAGGAAAACACGGAAATGACCGTGTCTGCGGATGCTTCTCCTCTGCCGCTGATATAATTGAGCAAAAGCGCGAATAAAACGGCAAACAGGATCATGGACAGATTGGTATCCGAACAGCCGAAAACAACGCCGACCGCAATTCCGGTCAAAGCGGAATGTCCCAGCGCGTCGGAAAAGAATGCCATTTTGCGGCTGACAATCATCGTCCCCAACAGGCCGAACAGCGGCGTAATGATTAAAATAGCAAGCAGGGCATTTTTCATAAATCCATATTCGAGCATACCGGCTGCCTCCTTTTCGATACATAGCCGGGCAGTTCGCCCACGCCGAAAATATTCCGGAAGGCTTCGCTTTCATAGACCTCCCTCGCGCTGCCTTCCTTGACAATGGTCTTATCAAGCAAAATGACCTTATCCGCATATTTTGCCACATAGTCCAAATCATGGGAAATCAGGATAATTGCCAGATCAAAGCTCTCCTTTAAATACTGCATGGTGCGGTAAAACAGCTCCATACCGCTCTGATCGATCCCCGATACCGGTTCGTCCAACAGCAGCAGGTTCGGCTCATCCATCACCGCCATTGCCAAAAGCACCCGCTGCAGCTGCCCTCCGGAAAGATTGCACACCTGCCGATCCATCAGATCGCCCGCCTCAAACACCTCTAATGCCTGCCGGATTTTCTTTTCCGCCTTCCTGCTCTTTTTCAAAAAAACCGGACAGCGGCTCTGGTAGCTGGCAATCAGATCATACACGCTGACCGGCGTATTTTTTTCGATATTCAGGCTCTGCGGCACATAGCCGATGTTTAGCTTCTTAAGCCTGCCGTTCTCACGGTCCTTAAATTCAATTTTGCCCTCATGGGGAAGCTCTCCTAACATAGCGCGGATCAGCGTGGACTTGCCCGCTCCGTTTTTGCCGATAATGGCGTTGATGCTCCCGCAATGAATGTGCAGATTCACATCCTCTAACACCACCTGCTCCCCAAAACGCACACCCAAATGATTGACCTTGATGCAGTGCAGACCGCATGGCCGAATGATTTTTTTCATATCAATTTTCCTTAAATGCTGCTTTTAACCGCTTGATATTCTCCTGCATCCCGTTGATGTAGCTGTTTAAATCGTAATCGCCCCGTACCAGCGTATCCAGAAAGCAGACCGTTACGTCCGCCTCCTTCTGTATCGTCTCCGCCATCCCGCGTCCGTAAAGCTCCTCCGCAAGTATCACGTCTGCACCCTCTTCCCTGACCGCCTTTAGGACCTCTGCCACCTCTCCTGCGCCCACCTGGCGCTCCTCGTCCAAATCCAGGGAGCAGACAATGTCCAGGCCGTAATCGTCCGCCAGATATTCATACGCCTCATGAAAGGATATGATTTTTCTGCCTGCTACAGAATCCCGAAGCGCCTCCTGCTGCTTCTCAAGGTCTGCAAGCTTCTTATCATACCGGGCTGTATTTTCTTTTATTTCATCTGCATACTCCTCTGCCGCCTCTGTCAGAAGCTTAGAAATGACCTCCACCTGCGCACGGTACTGCGCCATTCCCATCCACACATGCGCATTTTCCCCCTCCAGAAGCCCGCCTGCCGTTTCCTCTACGGTAAGCGACGGATACTGCGACGCCACATCCTCCAGAAAGGTTTCCATGCCGCCGCCGTTGACCAAGAACAAATCGGCGTCTGAAAGCAGCTGCATATCCTCCGGCGTCAGCACAAAATCATGCAGGCAGCCGGTCTGCGGTTCGCTTAAGTTTACGATCTCAATCCCTGTACAGCCGGAGGCCACATTGGCGGCGGCAATATAGACCGGATAAAAAGAGGTCACAACCCGAAGCCCCTCGTGCCCTCCTGCAGCAGAACCGCTTCCGTACAGCCGCACGAAAAGGAAGGCACAGGCCGAAACGACAGCCAGCATCGCTGCGACAAAACCGTATTTCCGCTTCATGCTTCCGTTACCAGGGAATCCATGTATTCCCAAATTTCATCCCTGCCCTGCTTCGTCGTTGCGGAATACGGAAAAATTTTGGTGCCGGGCGTCAGCTTTAACCCCATCCGTATGGCATCGACATGCTTTTTTACCTGGCTTTTTTTAAGCTTGTCGAGCTTGGTTGCGATAATGACCGGCTCGTAGCCCTGGTAGGTAATCCAGTCGTACATCGTCTTGTCGTTGGCCGACGGGTCATGGCGGATGTCAATTAACAGGAATATGGCCTTTAACTGCTTTGAGCCGTGCAGATAACGCTCAATCATCTTCCCCCACTTACGCTTCTCCGATTCGGGCACCTTTGCATAGCCGTACCCGGGCAGATCCACCAGATACAGGGCCTGGTTGATATTGTAAAAATTGATGGTCTGGGTCTTTCCCGGCTGGGCGGAGGTTCTTGCCAGAGCTTTGCGGTTCATCAGCCCATTGATTAAGGACGACTTCCCGACATTGGATTTGCCGGCAAACGCAACCTCCGGCAGGGCAGTATCCGGCAGGGTGCTTGTAATGCCGCATACAATTTCTAACTCCACGTTTTTGATTACCATAAAATTCTCCTTATCCCTTTTTCGGCGGCGCCTGGCGTACAAATGCGGTTTTCAGCACATCCTGCATAGTTTCTACATAGACGATCTCCAGCCCCTGTTTGATTTCCCCGCTGATTTCTTCCATATCCTTTTCATTCTTTTTCGGCACGCAGACGGTTTTAATTCCGGCATTTTTAGCCGCCAGGATTTTTTCCTTTAAGCCGCCGATGGCAAGCACACGGCCGCGCAGGGTAATTTCCCCGGTCATTGCCACATCGGCCCTCACCTTCTGGCCGGTAATGGCAGAGAGCATGGCTGTCGCCATGGTAATCCCCGCGGAAGGCCCGTCCTTGGGCACTGCGCCCTCCGGAATATGGATATGGATATCGTTTTCTTTAAAAAACGCCTTTGAAATCTTATATTCCCCGCTGACGGAACGGATATAGCTGATCCCCGCCTGCGCCGATTCCTTCATCACATCGCCAAGCTGCCCGGTTAGCCGGAATTCTCCCTTTCCGGGCATAACATTGACCTCAATTTCCAGCGTATCGCCGCCTACGCTCGTCCAGGCAAGCCCTCTTACAATACCAATTTCGTCCGTCTTATTTGCCATATCAAAGGTATATTTTTCCTTACCCAGATACTGCGGCAGATTCTTTTTGGTCACGGTCACCTTTTTCTTGCTTCCCTCATAAATTTCTCTGGCAGCCTTTCTGCAGATTTCTCCGATTTTGCGCTCTAAGCTGCGCACGCCCGCTTCCTTGGTATAGCTGCGGATCACCAGTCCAAGCGCCTCCTCGCGGATGGTAAGCTGGCCCTTCGAAAGGCCGTTTTTCTTTAACTGCTTACGCACCAGATGCTCCTTTGCAATGTGCACCTTTTCATTTTCCGTGTAGCTCGTGACCTCTATCAGCTCCATCCGGTCCAACAACGGCCGGGGAATGTCCTGTGCGGAATTTGCAGTTGCAATAAACAATACCTCCGACAAATCCAGCGGAATTTCCACATAGTGATCCCGGAACTTGTCGTTTTGTTCGGAATCCAGTACCTCCAAGAGCGCCGAAGCGGTATCTCCCTTGTAGTCGCTGCTCACCTTGTCGATTTCATCCAGAAGCATCAGCGGGTTTTTCACACCGGCGATGCGCAGCCCCGCTGCAATCCTGCCCGGCATCGCTCCGACATACGTCCTTCTGTGCCCTCGGATTTCCGCCTCGTCCCGCACGCCGCCTAAGCAGATGCGCACATATTTTTTGTCCAGCGCCTTTGCCACAGACTTCGCAATGCTTGTCTTTCCGGTTCCGGGCGGGCCGACCAGGCAGATAATCGGGCTGTCGCCCTTGCTGGTCAGATTCCGGACCGCCAGAAACTCTAACATGCGCTCCTTTACCTTTTCCAGTCCGTAGTGATCGTCATTTAATACCTTTTCTGCGTTTTTCAAATCCCTATTGTCCCTTGAGGCCTTATCCCAGGGCAGCTCCAAAATCGTCTCGATATACCCTCGCGCTACGGCGCTTTCCGAGGAATTGGAGTTAATGTTTTTAAACCGCTCGATTTCCTTTCGGATTTTTTCTTTGACGTCCTTTTGAGCCTTTAGCTTCTTGAGCGCCTGAAAAAAATGATCTGCGTCGGATTCCGTATTGTCCTCACCCAGCTCCTCCCGGATGACCTTCAGCTGCTCCCGCAGCAGATATTCCTTCTGGTTTTTGTCCACCCGTTCCTTGACCTTCGCCTGAAACTCGTTTTTGATGGATATGACGTTGATTTCCTTTAACAGAATCCCCATCAGCACCTCATAGCGCTCCTCTAACGTAATCGCCTCCAGGTACTGCTGGCGTTCCTGATAATACACGGAGATATTGTTGGCAATCAAATCCATCAGCTTCCCTGCATCCCTGGTCTCTGTTGTCTGACGCAGAAATTCCTTGCCAAGCTTGGGACTCAAGGCCGCATAGCGCAGATATGTCTCCTGAATCGCGCGGCGGATCCCCTCTTTTGTCTCCTCCGAACAGTCCTCGTGCCCTTCCTCCATGCAGACGATTTCCGCCAGTAAAAAAGAAGACTGCCCGACAATTCCCGAAAGCTCTGCCCGCTGCTCTCCTTCTACAAGAATGCGGACAATTCCGTTCTGCATCTTGATGACCTGCTTAATCCTGGCCAGAATCCCAACCCGGTACAAATCCTCAATCTGCGGATCGTCCTCCTCTACATCTCTTTGCGTGACCAGAAAGATTTCCTGCTCTCTTATCATCGCTTCCTCGATCGCCCGGATGGATCTGCCCCTGCTGACGTCAAAATGCGCCACCATTCCCGGCAAAATTGTCATTCCCCGCAGTGCAACTGCCGGGATTGTAATCATTCTGTCGTTCAATTTTGAACCCCTTTCCCATATTTAGGAAAGCTGTCTGCAGTAACAGGCATCTATTACTGCGACAGCTCCCCTCTGTCCATCGCTGCCGGCAGCAGCTTATGCACTTTTTGATTCTAATAACAGCGCCTCCTGCCCGGTGACGGAATCCACTGAATCTACAAATCCTTTTTCCTCTACCAGTTCCTTATGAACTGTATATTCCGTAATATAATCATTTGACGGAATCGTGTACATCAGATCCATCATGATATTTTCCATAATCGCGCGCAGGCCTCTGGCTCCGGTCTGCCGTTCCATTGCCTTCTCGGCAATCGCCTCAATTGCGTCCGGATCAAAATGCAGCGCCACGCCGTCTAACTCCAGCAGCTTGGTATACTGTCTGACCAGACAGTTCCTCGGCTCTGTGAGGATGCGGACAAGCGCCTCCTTGCCAAGTGAATTTAAGGAGACGGTAACCGGCACGCGGCCGATAAATTCCGGTATCAGGCCAAACTTTATGAAATCCTGCGGCATAGCATGCGCAAACGCTTCGCCGACATTCATATCACGTTTGTCCTTCACGACAGAATTAAACCCAATTGATTTCTGATCCATACGCCGTTCGATGATCGTTTCCAAGCCGTCAAACGCGCCCCCGCAGATAAACAGAATATCGGTCGTATCAATCTGAATCAGCTCCTGCTGCGGATGCTTCCGCCCGCCCTGCGGCGGCACAGAGGCTACCGTACCCTCCAGTATCTTTAGGAGCGCCTGCTGTACCCCTTCTCCGGATACGTCCCTGGTAATGGATACGTTTTCCGATTTCTTGGTAATCTTGTCAATTTCATCTATATAAATAATCCCGCGCTGCGCACGCTCCAAATCATAATCCGCAGCCTGAATGATTTTTAAAAGAATGTTTTCCACGTCCTCGCCCACATAGCCCGCTTCGGTCAATGTCGTAGCGTCCGCAATGGCAAACGGAACGTTTAAAATACGCGCTAAGGTCTGTGCCAAATAGGTCTTGCCAGAGCCGGTAGGCCCTAACATTAAAATATTGCTCTTCTGCAGCTCCACATCCAAATCCGGCCCTGCAAGAATTCTCTTATAGTGATTGTAAACTGCCACGGATAACACCTTCTTGGCATTTTCCTGCCCGATTACATACTCATCTAAAAAAGCCTTCATCTCCTCCGGCTTAAGCAGGTTAATCTCCTGCTCCCCGTCCGGCTGCGGCGCATATCCTGTATCTTCCTCTTCCTCTATCTCTTCTTCAATGATCTCCGCGCAGATATCTACGCATTCGTCACAGATAAATGCTCCGCTGGGCCCTGCAATCAGCTTCCTGACCTGCTGCTGCGGCCTTCCGCAAAAGGAACAGCGGATTTTATCTCCGCCTCCTATAATATTTCTTCCAGCCATAGTTTCACTCCATATTATTTTTCCCGATTTTTAATTACGAAATCGATTAAGCCATATTCCTGTGCTTCCTGTGCGGAAAGGTAGTGATCCCGTTCCGTATCCGCGGCAATTGTCTCATACGGCTTGCCCGTGTTTTCTGCGAGAATCTCATTCAGACGCCTCTTGGTCTTTAAAATATTCTCCGCGGCGATTTCAATCTCCGTTGCCTGCCCTCTTGCACCGCCGGAGGGCTGATGAATCATAATCTCCGCATTCGGAAGCGCCATCCGCTTGCCCTTCGTGCCTCCGGCCAGAAGAAACGCGCCCATACTCGCCGCAAGCCCGATGCAGATCGTCGAAACGTCGCATTTGATATACTGCATCGTATCATAAATCGCAAGCCCGGCCGTAACCACGCCGCCGGGAGAATTGATGTACAGCTGAATATCCTTGCCCGGATCCTCCGATTCCAGGAACAAAAGCTGCGCCACCGTCAAGCTTGCCGTCGTCTCGTTGACCTCTTCTCCCAGGAAAATAATCCTGTCCTTTAACAGCCTGGAAAAAATATCATAGCTGCGTTCTCCCCTGCTCGTCTGTTCCACGACATAAGGTATTAAACTCATATGTTCTGCCTCCTGATTCTATGTCTGTTACGCCAAAACAGACCGGATCCTGCCTGAACCCGACCTATCCGGCTGTTTCCTATTCTTCGATTTCCTCTGCCTCAACCGCGGCCTCTACAACCAAATCCGCAGCCTTCTGAAGTGCATAATCCCTGCGGATGGATTCCTTATCCTCCTCGCTCATCTGCTCCTTCAGCTTTTGGGCCTGCTGCATTCCGTATGGCAACATCATCTTATCAATTTCCGCCGCCAGCTCTTCGTCTGTCGTCTCGATCCCTTCTTCCTTTACAATCTGCTCCAGTACAAGGCTTCTCTCAATACGCGTCACTGCCTCCGGCCGCATCTGCTCCTTCAGCTTATCCACAGTCAGGCCGGAAAGCTGCATATACTGATCAAAGCCAAGCCCCTGAGACTGGATCCGCTGTGCGAAGTCATCCACCATGACCTCTACCTGCGTATCGATCATCGCTTCCGGAATCTCCATCTCGGACAGCTCCACAACCTTACCGACTGCCTCGTTCTCTTTTACGCGGCGGATTTCCTCGGCTGCCTTCTCCTCTAACTGCCTTCTGACATCCTGCCTGTATTCCTCCAATGTATCAAATTCCGATACATCCTCTGCAAACTCATCGTCCAGCTCCGGCAGCTCCTTTGTCCTTACCTCATGGATCTTTACCGCAAAGGTCGCCGGCTTCCCTGCCACGGCCTCATCGTGGTATTCCTCCGGAAACGTCACATGCACTTCGACCTCGTCGCCGCTGTGATGTCCGATCAGCTGCTCCTCAAAGGTATCTACAAACGAATGGGAACCAATCTCCAGCGGATGTTTCTCCGCCTTGCCGCCTTCAAATGCCGCTCCATCCAGAAAACCTTCAAAGTCGATCACTGCCGTATCGCCGTTCTCAATTCCGCGATCCTCTACGACAACCGACCTGGCGTTCTGCTCCCGCTCGTGCTCGATTACCTGATCGACCTCTTCGTCCGTGACCTCCACGTCCGCCTTCGCTACGGTAATGCCCCTGTACGTACCAAGCTTCACCTCCGGCTTCACCGCCACCTCGGCCGTAAAAATGAACGGCTTTCCTGCCTCTATCTGTACAATATCAATCAACGGACGGGATACGATGTCCACCTCGCATTCATCCGCAGCCGGTCCCCAGTTGTCCCGGATCAGCTGATTGGCTGCATCCTCATAAAAAACATCCGGCCCGTACATCCTCTCGATCATCTTCCGCGGAACCTTTCCCTTGCGGAATCCCGGAATCCGAATCCTGCTCTTCTGCTTGAGATATGCCTGCTGTATTGCCGCCTCTACCTTATCCTCCGGCACTTCCACCGTAATCTTCGCCATATTCTTCTCTAATGCTTCTACCTGTACGCTCATGATCGCTGTTTCCTCCTTATATACAGATGCAGCTGCCGAACCTGCGGGCCGCCGCATGCCATGTTCACCGATAACCTCCCGCGGGCAAAGGCGTCCGATTCTCTGAAACGGCGGAAAATAGGCGCACTTGTACCCTTTACAGTCATTTCGGTATTATAGCATATACGTTTGTAAAAAACAAGGGGGTTTTGATCGATGAATCGTGTTACTTTTTACGGGACAGGAAAATTGTATTTTGAAAGCGGCACACAGAGCAGGTCCCTCTGCGTGCCGCTTTCAAATAAAAACAGCTGCCCTTTTATATAGAAAGATTCCTGCAGACCTCAAACTGGTATTCCGGAATGCTCTTCTCCATAGAAAGCGCCTCATCAATATCAAAGTCCACAAAGTCACCATGCCGATACGCTACTACGCGGTTTGTTTTCCCTTCGCAAAGCAGGTCTACCGCATAGGCCCCCATGATGGACGCATATACGCGATCCTTACAGGTCGGACTTCCGCCGCGCTGCATGTGGCCTAAGATTGTTGCCCGGGTCTCGATTCCGGTTGCGGCTTCAATACGCTTTGCCATGCTCTGTGAATAGCCGATGCCTTCTGCATTGATAATGATATGATGCTGCTTGCCGCGTTTGCGGTTCTCAATGATGTGGTTGACCAGCTTCTGCTCATCGTAGTCGTAGCGTTCAGGAAGCAGGATATCCTCCGCCCCATTCGCAATTCCGGTCCAGAGGGCAATAAAGCCTGCGCCGCGGCCCATCACCTCAATGATACTGCAGCGCTCGTGGGAGGTAGAAGTATCACGCACTTTGTCAATCGCTTCCATTGCCGTATTGACCGCGGTGTCGAACCCAATGGTGTACTCGGTGCAGGCAATGTCCAAATCAATCGTCCCCGGAAGCGCAACGGTATTGATGCCTAAGGCTGCCAGCTTCTGTGCGCCCCGAAACGATCCGTCGCCGCCTACGACGATCACACCGTCGATTCCATGCTTGCGGCAAACCTCTGCCCCAAGCTGCTGTCCTTCATAGGTGGTAAACTCCTTACAGCGTGCCGTCTGTAAAATGGTGCCGCCGCGCTGGATGGTATCGGATACATCTCTTGCTTCCATATCTATGATCTCTTCCTGCAAAAGGCCCGCGTACCCTCTTTTGATTCCTTTAACCTTTACGCCCTTTCCCAATGCTTCACGGACTACTGCACGGATGGCAGCGTTCATGCCGGGGGCATCACCGCCGCTGGTTAATACGCCGATGGTTTTCATTTCTTTTGACATAACACGTATTCCTCCTCAATCTGTTTTCTGTTTCCAAACCTGTACAACCGTTCCGATACGTTCCCCTTACGTACCTCCCACTATTGCAATCCAAACCGTTATCAGCTTTCTCTCATCTATTTTAATCGCTTTACCGCTGCTTTTCAATAGGCTTTTCTACAACTTTTATATTATTTTCCCCGAAATTCTGTACCAGTGTATGCAATAGCGGCTGCTCAATCCGGATATTTCTGCTTGCCGGCAGCCGTTTCATGGCTTTTTCCGCAGAAATGTACAAAACGACGGTATCATTTCCGTCGGATTCGGCAAGCAGCGCATACAGATGAGCCTCTTTTTCGGCAAGCTCTGCCCGGTTTGCAAACTGAACCCACAGCTCTCGCCTGGCGTCTTCGAAGGAATATACCTTTTCACAGATCAGCTTGCCGTTTTTTTCCTCCTCGACGTTTGCCCTGCCGCGGATAAATACCTTGGCCTCTTCCTGCAAAAGCTCCTGATTCCTCGCATAATCCCGCGGAAAAACAACGACCTCCACCGTGCCGAGCAGATCCTCAATTGTCACAAACGACATGGGCTGGTTGGTTTTTGTGTATTTGATGGTTTTTTCGGTAATCATGCCGCCTATCATCACAGATGCGCCATCCCTAACCTTGGCCTCTCCCGTTTCCTCCTGCAGCAGAAAGTCTGCCGCTGTAGCGGTGATGTTTTTACGCCAGCGTTCCTCGTATTCCTCTAAGGGATGGCCGCTGACATAGATCCCCAGAACCTCCTTTTCAAAACCGAGCAGTATTTCCTTGTCGTATTCCCCCACGTCCGGCATGGAAACCTCATACGCCTTTTTATCCTCCTCGCCCACCAGATCAAAGAGGCTGATCTGCCCTGCCATCGAATGCTTCTTTTCCTGGCTGATGCTGTCCATAATCGCGGTATAGACCAGCATCTTCTGCTTCCTGGTTCCGTCCAGGCCGTCAAATGCGCCTGCCTTGATAAAATTCTCTACGGCGCGCTTATTGACCTCCTTGCCGCTTACCCGGGTGAGAAAGTCTTTTAAGGAGGTAAATCTGCCCCCGCTTTTCCGTTCCTCTAATATAGAAGAAATCACCGGCCGGCCGACGCTTTTGATCGCGGAAAGCCCATATCGGATCCCCGATCCCGATACGGAAAATCCGCTTTCTCCCTCATTGATATCCGGGGGCAGAATTTCAATTCCCATCCGTCTGCAGGTTAAAATGTATTCGGATACCTTGGTCACATGATCCTGGACGGAGGTCATCAGCGCCGCCATATATTCCTCCGGATAATAGTATT
>CANDKL010000040.1 GCA_947385255.1 uncultured Roseburia sp.
ATATGAGGCTGTGACTGGAGTTCAGACGTGTGCTCTTCCGATCTGAAAATTTTTTCAAGCGGTGCAAAAAATTTTATAAAATTACTTGATCTGTCGTAGTAGTTGTGCTATCCTACCGTTATAAAATTACTACGACAGACATAATACTTTTTCAAAAGGAGGCGATACGCATGATAAGCAGCGACGGAATACGCGGCTACAATGATATGATGATCCTGTATCTGCTTTTGAAGGGGCCCTCCTACGGATACCAGATTTCCAGAGAAATTAAAATCCGCACAGAGGAAACATACATAATCAAAGAAACGACACTGTATTCCGCTTTTACCAGGCTGGAAAAAAACGGTTATGTTGAATCCTTTTATGGAAGCGAGACAAACGGAAAGCGAAGAACCTACTATCGGATTACAGAGGCAGGGAAGCAGTATTACCGGGAAAAGTGCAGCGAATGGGAGCTTACAAAGAAAGTCGTAGATCAGTTTTACCAGTAAAGCTATTTTAGAGGAGGAATACATATGGAAACCATTATCAGCTATATTGACAATCTGTTTCGGAATTATCCGGACACGCCGCAGGTTTTGAGGGCCAGAGAGGAGCTGCTTGGAATTATGGAGGATAAATACAACGAGTTAAAGGCCGGGGGCAAATCTGAAAACGAGGCCATCGGTATCGTCATATCCGAATTCGGCAGCATGGATGAAATCGCATTTGAGCTCGGGCTAAACAAGGAGCTGGCGGAAAAAATGAGCCAGACCGCGGAGCACCGGCAGGAAAAAAGACTCACCTTAGAGCAGGCGCAGGCGTATCTGAGGAGCCAGGAAGGGTTTGGGTTCAAGATTGCTTCGGGCGTCGCGCTTTGTATCTGCTCGCCGGTACCAGCCTGTATCATGAGCGCCCTGGAGGAAGCCCTTATTCTTTCCGAATCGCTTGCAAACGCGGTAGGGGCATGCGGCCTGTTTATGATGGTAGCGGCGGCGGTCGGGATTTTTATTACAGCGGGAATCGCAAACGGCAAATACGATGGATACAAAAATTATCGGATTCAGTTGGATTTTTCCACCAGAGATCGGATTGCAGAGGAGTATGAAGCGTTTGGCCGGGGATTCGGGATAAAAATTACAGCAGGTGTGGTTTTGTGCATCGTAAGCGTACTGCCGTCCGTGTGCATGGAAGCGGTTTTTGCAGGCGAACGGTTTGAGGCGCTCCGCGATTTGTCCGGGAGCAGCTTGTTTTTGCTCGTAGCGGCAGGTGTGTTTTTGTTTATTTCACAGGGAGTAAAACAAAGTGCTTACGATATGCTTTTGGGAAAGGGTGACTTTGCCCCGGAGAAGCGGGTAGAAAAGAAGGGAGAAAAACTGATACAGGCCATTGCGGCTGCCTATTGGCCGATTGTGACGGCGTGTTATTTGGTGTGGAGCTTTACGACAGGACAATGGGGATTTACCTGGATCATCTGGGTGGTGGCAGGGTTGATCTTCGGCGCAATCAGTGCGGTAATTTCGATTGTTTTCCGAGAGAATTCGTAATCGCTTTGCCTGAACTGTTTAAAAAGAGTAAAAAATTCACTTCTGCCTCTTGACAGAACCGATATAACTGTATATACTGTTTATATACAGAAAGAGAGGTATTGACATGGAGATCATCATCAGAAACTCCAGCAGCCAGCCAATCTACGAGCAAATATACACGCAGATAAAGGATCTGATCCTAAACGGCGCCTTGGCAGAGGGAGATGCGCTCCCATCCATCCGCGGCTTGGCAAAGGATCTGCGCATTAGCGTAATTACCACCAAGCGCGCATATGACGAGCTGGAGCGGGAGGGCTTTGTCAACACGGTAGCCGGAAAGGGCTGTTTTATTGCAGGCGCGAACCGCGAGCTTATCCATGAGGAGAATCTAAAAAAAATAGAGGCCCATATGCAGGCGATCCGCCAGCTTGCCAAAGGCTGCGGCATTACAAATGAGGATCTGATCGAAATGTTCCGCATATTGGAGGTAGAAGAATGAATGCAATCGAAATGAAACATGTCACAAAATCATACCCTGCATTTACCCTTTCGGATGTGTCTTTGTCGCTTCCAAGCGGCTGTATCTTAGGCCTGGTAGGGGAAAACGGCGCCGGTAAAAGCACGGCGATCCGCCTGCTGTTAAACGGAATAGCCAGGGATTCCGGAGAGATTACCATACTGGGTCGGGATAACCGCTCAAAGGAATTTGTGCAGACCAAGGAGGAAATCGGAATCGTCCTGGATGAAGCTTACTATCCGGAGGTTTTAAGCGCCGGAACGGTCGGTAAAATGATGCAGCATACCTACAAAAGCTGGCAGCAGGATACCTTTGTGAAATTTTTGGATCGGTTTTCGCTTTCGGATAAAAAACAGTTTAAGGAATACTCCAGGGGAATGAAGATGAAGCTTTCCATTGCGGTTGCACTGTCGCATCAGCCCAGGCTTTTGATTTTGGATGAGGCGACCAGCGGGTTGGATCCCATTGTCCGGGACGAAATCCTGGAAATCTTTAACGATTTTACCAGACAGGAGGATCATTCCGTGCTGATTTCCTCCCATATCACCAGCGATCTGGAGAAAATCAGCGACTATATCGCATTTCTGCATCAGGGCAGGCTGCTCTTTTGCGAGGAAAAGGATCGTCTGATGGAGGAATACGGCATTCTGCAGACGACAGTTAAGAGTTTGTCCGAGGTACCGCCGGATGCCATTATTGCCAGACGGGAGGGCAAATACGCTACAGAGCTTTTGGTAAAGCGTGCTCTGCTTTCGGAGGCATTTGATGTGGAACGGGCAGGAATTGAAGATATTATGCTGTTTCTGGTAAAGAAAGAAGAGGTGTAGTGATGAAGGGATTGTTGATCAAGGATATTTGCTCCATGATGAAGCAGACGAAATATTTTTTTGTTCTGGCGGTTGTGATGGCATTTATGCAGAATGATTTTTTGTTTTCCTATATCATTGTATATGCGGCATCGCTGCCAATTACAGCTTTGGCATATGATGAGCGTGCAAAGTGGGGAAGGATGGAGGAAACGCTTCCGTTGACCCGCGCCCAGATCATAGGCAGCAAATATATGATGGGCTACATTACGGTTGCGGTATCGCTTGCGATCGTTTTTTGCGGAAGGCTGTATGGAGCCATGGCATATGCCAGGCCGATCCGTATGGAAAATATGTTTTCGATCGTGATTACTGCCTGCATTGCGCTGGCGGTACAGGCGGTGAACCTCCCGCTGATGTTCTGGATTGGCGTAGAGCGGGGGCGTCTGCTGCTTATTCTGATTATAGTGAGCGCTGCCTTTGCTATCGTCTCCCTTTGGGAGGATTTGGAAATCCATCAGGCTTCGCTTCATTTTCCGCTTGTTTTAGCAGCGGCTGCCGGGATTACGGCTGTGTTAAATATCCTTTCGTTTCAGATATCCAAGCGGATGTATCATTGTGAATAAGCAATCCTCATAGAGGGACGGATCAAAAGGGCTGCCGGAGGAAAACGGCTTTGAAACGGTTTTCCTCCGGCAGCCCTTGTTTTATTTTTTGATGGTTACGCCTTTTGACTGGCCTTTTTTAGAGAGCAGCTTTTTGTAGCTTTTCAGTTTGGCTGTCGGTACCTTGATGACGCATTTCTTTCCGATTCCATAAAAAGCATTTTTTCCTATTGTTTTCAGAGACGTGCTTTTCAGGGTGATTTTATTTAAGCTCTTGCAGTTAAAAAACGCTTTGCTTCCGATTTTTTTCAGATTTTTCGCCTTTAGATTTACTGTTTGGAGCTTTGTGCAGCCGGCAAAGGCCTGTTTGCCGATTTCCTTGATGTTTTTGCCGATGACAGCGGAGGTTGCCGCTTTGCAGCTTTTAAATGCAGAATCTGCAATGGCGGTAACAGTGTATGCGTTCCCCTCCAGTGCGACGCTGTCGGGTACGGAAAGCTTTTTGGAATTCTTTTTATCCGTGCCGGTGACGGTAACGGTGAGGCGGCTGCTGTCGGTAATTTTGTAATGATAGCTGCCGGACCGGAACGTATATCCGTTTGTGATTGCAGGAGCGGGCTGCGGCACGGGAGCAGGATCCTTCTGCTGTTGCTGATCGGGCGGTGTGGGCGGCTGTATGGGAGCGGGCTTCTTCGCAAGTCCCATTGCTGCCTGCTCTAAGGCCAGGCAGAGACGGGAGAGCTTTTCCGCATCCGTTTCCTGGTCGTCCGACGCTTTTTTGGCTGCATCGAAGGCGGCGGAAAATGCAGCGGCGCTTTCTGCCGTATAAACGCTCAGATCGCCGTTGCGGACAGCGGAATGCTTATCGAGCGCGGCTTTTAAATCGGCGGCCTCTGTTCCGGTTGCAAGCATAATTTCCTGCGGGGCAAAGGTGACGCGCTTTGGCGTGCTGCCCTTGAGCAGGGCGGTAACGGTGACGGTGTAGCGGCGGCTGACCGGCAGAACGGTGATGTTTGCTTCGGTTTCGTCTAATCCGCAGTGTTTGGTGTAGGTCCGTCCGTCGGCGTCTTCGAATACAACCGTCAGATCGCCGATGGTTCCGGTTTCGTAAGCATCCTGCAAATCGCTTTTGCGGATGGTGACGCCGTTGTCTGCCGATACGGTTACAGGCGGTACCAGCTCGCTGGATTCTTCCTCATAAGTAAACGCATACGTAAGATTTGCAATCCTTGTATCGGTATTCAGGCCGCATGCGCGGATAAACTGCTTTGCCATGCGCAGCTGCCCGGCCGCGCCCGGATGGATATTGCCGTCGCCAAAGTAGAAGGCGCTGCCAAACAGATAAGGATACGCGCTGATTTCCGCATTCCAGTCTGTATACTGATCGATAAAAAGGATACTGCCGTCTGCTTCGGCAGCGGCCTTCATCAAAGCCACAGAACCGTTTTCGCCCGGAAGCTTGGCGGCATAATTATCGCTTTTGGCCGGAGTCGGGCTTCGGAAGAGAATCAGTGCATCGGGATTTGCCTCCCGGATGGCCGTTACAATCGCTTCCAGCTTTGTCCGGTAGGCCTCGTTAATGGTATCATTGGTGCCAAGCATCACGGAGACAATATCGGGACGGTACTTTGTCATGCGCTGCTCTATATTTTCCAGTGTCCTGTCGGTGGTTGCGCCGGATACGGCCGTATTTATGACAATATCATCGGTTCTGCCCAAATCCTCCTTTACATATTTTTCAAACAGCTGCGGGACGCTGTCATAGCCGTGGGTATGCGCCGCGCCGTGTGTGATGGAGTCTCCCATAAACAGCCAGGTCAGGGAATCGGCCGTATGCACCTTATCCTGTATGGCCTGCGCCAGGGCGTTGTCTGCGGCAGGCACCGCAGACGTATTCCCCTCGGCTATTGTTCCTGCCGTGGTGCGCAGCTGTGTTTTGCCGTCGCCGGTGCAGACGGTCAGCCGGTAATCGCAGCCGGCGGGAAGGCGGTCGATAAGAAACGGATTCTGGGAGGCGCTTCCGGTGATGGTGACAGCATCCGTTTCCAGAATATAGCGCCAGGAATCGGCGTTTACGGAAGCCGGAACGGAAACGCGCAGTCCATTGGAGGAAGCAGTGGCTTGCGGTATGGCGTTGGTATATCCCTCCGGCGCATCGACTGCTGTCCAGTTATCTGTAATGGACGTAAAATTATCGGCGGAGCCGTAGATTTCTTCGGAAAACTGACGTGCAAGGGCAAGGTGTCCGTTCGCATTCAAAAGCCCCTCATCTGTCAGCATGGTATCCGTAAAGCTGCCGTCTTCCGTCTGGCTGAAATGGTCCACAACGGCAATCCTGCCCGCATCGTCCGGCTGTTCTAACGCAATGTCTGTAATCAAATCCCGTGCCGCCTGTGCGTACAGGGAGGCATTGGCATTTGCCTGCGCGTCGTTTACGGCATGCGGAAGCTGGATTACGGCATATCCGGTTTGCTCCTTCATGGCGAGCGCAGCCGTGACAATCTCATAGACGGCGTCCTCAAACGAGGAGAGCCCGGCAGATCCTTTGCTGTAGTCCTCCGGACCGATCAGGTAGGAAACGGCCATAGGCTGCGTTTGGGAAATCAGCCCGCCGAGACGCGCGGCAAAGGCTTCTGCATCCTGGCCCGCTCTTCCTGCATTTATGGTATAGCGCTGCATACCCTCCCGTACGCTGTTGACCCGCTTTTCCCAACGGACGTACTCTTCAAACTGGCCGATATAATTCCGAACGCCGCCAATTTCTTCAAACCGTCCCTGTGTCTCAATGCCGCCGCCGAACAGCCAAGTATTGTCCAGACGTTCCGAAGCGAACATGCCGGAGGTGACGGTAGATACGGCGTCTTCAATCACCGGCTCCGCCGCGGATACAGACGGCGGAAAAACACTGATGCTGCCCAGGGTAAGCATCCCCGTCAACACATAAGCCAGTGCTCTGTGTGAAACATGAATTTTCATAAAGATCTCCTTTCATTTATAGTTTGTCAACAAGCTCCTATCTATTTATTATATAAAAAAAGGCTGTAAAATCCAATACGGAATTTTACAGCTTTTTTAAATTCTGTTTTTTATTTGTAACAGGACAGCTTGTCTGAACGGTTCCTTTAATTTTCCTCTCCATGTGTGGAAAAGGTTTTTCCGGTTTCCAGGTAAAGGGGCCTTTTGTCCTCCGGTATGGAGCGGTAAATATTGATCAGCCGCTGCTCCTCCAAATCATAAGAGGAAACGACTGGCTCCCGCAGCGTTGTCAGCCCGTATATATAATCGGTCGTCGTATGAAAGTAAGAAGCGAGCCGGATAATCGTATTGGCGTCCGGCTGCCGGCGGTTCTGTATATAACCGTTTAAGGTAGTTGTTGAAATATTCAGGGCCTGTGCCAGATGTCTTTGCGTAATACCGTCCTGCTCCAATAAGCTGCGCAATTGCTTTCCGATGTCCACGCGCCACTCCTCCCTTCTGGCTTTGGGAGTTATTGTAAAGCAAAAACGGTAGTAAAGTCTCGAAAATACCCGAATAGCAGATAAATAATGAGATATAGCCAGAAAATACTCAATACGAGTATTTTCTGCGTGCATTCATTCTAAAATACTTTTAAATCCAGCCGCCGTCAAAGCTGATGATCTGCCCGGTCAGATAAGAGGGGGCATGAGCCAGCTGGCAGAGAAAAGCAGCAGCCTCGCAGGGCTTTGCAAAATAGCCGGCCGGGATCTCCTCCTTTAGCTGCGCGCGCTCCCCGCTGTCAAAGCAGGCGTTCATATCGGTATCAATGACGCCGAAGGCGACGGCATTTACCTGGACATTGCTCGGGGCAAGCTCCTTTGCCAGCGCCTTAGTAAAGGCGTTGACGCCGCCCTTTGCCGCGGAATAGGCGACCTCGCAGGAGGCACCGCAGATCCCCCAGTCCGAGGAAATATTAATAATCTTGCCGGATTTTTGGGATACCATATAGGGAATGGCGCATTTGCAGCACGAAAATACCGAGGTCAGATTGGTATGCAGCAAAGCTTCCCAGTCCGGGTAGGACATATCGCTTAACAGGCCGATGTAGGAAATGCCCGCATTGTTGATAAGGATGTCAAGGCCGCCGCTAAACGCCCGGATTTCTTCAAACATTCTGCAGACAAAGGAATAGTCGGCAATATCGCCGCAGCAGCAAAGTGTGCGGATTGAAAAGGATTCTTTAAGCCTGTCGGCGAGACGGGAGAGCTCGTTTGTGGAGCGGATGCAGTTTAAGACCAGGTCATAGCCTTCTTTTGCAAAGGCTGTGGCGGCGGCTCGTCCAATGCCGCGCGACGCGCCGGTAATTAGAACGGTTTTTCGTTTCATGGGATACCTCCTTTTAGAGCGTGTTTGAACATTGCTTTCTGCCAGATGTATGACTCAAACACGCTCTAGGGTGTATTATAGAGCAGGGATAAATAGAATGCAAACTGGAATTGCTTTGCAGCTTTCCGTTTGGCGGAGAAGGAGGGGTTCTGCTTTGAGCGTCGCCTTCGGTAAAAAAACAAATGATCACCGCAGCCCCAACATTCACCGCCCATGAAAAATAGTCTAAAAAAGAATAAAAAAATAGTAAAATCGGAGAATTCCTTGAAATTATATGCCAATATGGTATAATTACCTGTAAATAAGGAAAGGGGCGGGATATTATGCGTATTACTATTACAGGAAGAAATATTGATTTAACCGACGGCCTGAAAAGCGCCGTAGACAACAAGCTGGGCAAGCTGGAGAAATACTTTACCCCAGATACGGATGTATTTGTTACATTGAGCGTCGAAAAGGAACGGCAGAAAATCGAAGTCACCATACCCGTAAAAGGAAATATCATCCGTTCGGAGCAGGTGAGCAACGATATGTACGTATCCATTGATTTGGTAGAGGAGGTCATTGAACGGCAGCTCAAGAAATATAAGAAAAAGATTGTCAGCAAGCATCAGAATGCAGCCAGCTTTAAGAAAGAGTTTATTGAAAAGGAATCGGATGCAGACGATGAAATCCGCATTATCCGGACGAAGAAGTTTGATATGAAGCCGATGTATCCGGAGGATGCCTGTGTGCAGATGGAATTGCTGGGACATGATTTCTTTGTGTTCTGCAATGCAGAGACAGAACGGGTCAATGTCGTATACAAGAGAAAGGGGAATACTTACGGCCTGCTCGAACCGGAATTTTAAAGAACAACACGCCGGTAAGGCCTGTGATGCTGTCCATGGGATGGATGTCCTATGGGCGGCATTTTTTGTTCCGGCTGCAGCGGACGGCAGTTCTGAGATACTATGGGAGATGCAATACGCGAGATGCGCCAGCGTTTGGGCTAGAGCGTGTTTGAAAATTCATTTCCACCATCTGCACGCCCCACTTTGCGGTATATTTACCCCGAATTCGGTCAACGTAGCCCGCTACGCCTTCCTCATTCGGCGCAAATCTCCCACAAAGTGTGACGCACATCTGATGAAAAGCAATTTTCAAACACGCTCTAGTACTCCAATTCCTGTCCGGATGGAGTACTAGTTTTTATTTTTCTGAAACCGCAATTTTATAATATCAGACGGCATGTGGCAATATAATTGAAAGGATTGCTGCTTTCGGATTACTTGTCATCTTATCTAAAATGGGATACAATTAAGAAGAAAAATAAGAAGAATCACAGATGGGAGATTTCAATGGATATTGTAGTATTAGCCGGCGGTTTAAGCGGAGAACGGGATGTATCTTTAAAAACGGGAGGCATGGTTGCGCAGGCGCTGCGTGGGAACGGACACCGCGTGGTGCTATTGGATGTATTTCTGGGCTGCCAGGGAGAGGAAGCGGATATTTCAGAAATTTTTGCAGATAGCAAGGGCGTGGTGCAGACAGCGGATATTGCGGAAACGGCGCCGGATTTAGAGCAGGTAAGGGCGGCAAGGAGGGGAGTGGCCGACGGCTATTTCGGACCGAACGTGCTGCGGGCTTGCAGGATGGCGGATATCGTTTTTCTGGCGCTGCACGGAGAGGACGGCGAGAACGGCAAAATTCAGGCGGCTTTTGATTTGCTGGGCATCCGTTATACGGGAAGCGGCTACTTCGGCAGTGCACTGGCGATGAATAAGGACGTTGCGAAGCGCTTCTTCCGGGAAAACGGGATTCCGGTACCAAACGGGATTCGGATGGAAAAATCCGGCCGGACTGAGGATCTTAAGAAGGCGGGCGTGAGGCTGCCGTGCGTTGTGAAGCCCTGCTGCGGCGGGTCGAGCATTGGAGTTTCAATTGTGCGGACCGAAAAGGAATTTGTGCAGGCGTTGGAGGAAGCCTTTCTCTGGGAGGATGAGGTGGTCATTGAGGATTACATAGAGGGCCGGGATTTTTCGGTCGGCGTATTGGACGGGAAGGCGCTGCCTGTGATTGAAATTGCGCCGATTCAGGGCTTTTACGATTATAAGAATAAGTACAAGGCAGGAAATGCCGTAGAAACCTGCCCGGCCGAGCTTCCCGAAGCAGTGGCGGAGCAGATGATGCAGTATGCAAAAGACGCCGCACAGGCGCTTGGGCTTTTGGCCTATTCCAGAATGGATTTCAGGCTTAGCGCAGACGGCGGCATTTATTGCCTGGAGGCAAATACACTGCCCGGGATGACCGCGACCAGCCTGCTTCCGCAGGAGGCGAAGGCGGTGGGGATCGATTACGCAGAGCTCTGCGAGCGGATCATTCGGGTTTCATTACGAAAATATGAGGGATGAGAATATGGAACATATGACTTTAAAACAGATTGCGTCAAGCTGCAGTGGAATCTACTATGGAGATGAGAAAAGCCTTGAAACCGAGGTGGCCGGAATTGCGATTGACAGCCGGAAAATGAAGCCGGGCGGCCTGTTTATCCCCATCCGCGGGGAGCGCGCAGACGGGCATGATTTTATACCGTCGGTGATGGAGGCCGGGGCGCTGGCCTGCCTGTCCGAGCAAAAGCGAAAGCAGGCCGGGCCTTATATCCTGGTAGAATCCACGCGAAAGGCCTTACGGCAGATTGCGGCGTGCTACCGGCGTCTGTCCGGCGTTCGGGTTGTTGGAATTACCGGCAGTGTGGGCAAGACCAGCACCAAGGAAATGATCGCTTCGGTGCTGGGGCAGAAATTCTGCGTGCATAAGACTGCCGGGAATTTCAACAACGAAATCGGGCTGCCGCTTACGATTTTCGATATCCAAAAGGAGCATGAAATAGCTGTCCTTGAGATGGGGATTTCGGATTTTGGCGAAATGCACCGTTTGGCAGAGATTGCGGCTCCGGATATCTGTGTTCTGACCAATATCGGGCTGTGCCATCTGGAAAATTTGGGGAACAGGGACGGGATTTTAAAGGCCAAGACAGAGGTATTCGATCATCTGCGCGGTGAGGGAATTGTCATATTAAACGGAGACGACGACAAGCTGGCCCTGGTGCATGAGGTGAACGGCAAAAAGCCGGTGTATTATACCTATCGGGAGCCCCCGTCAAAATACGGAAGCGAAAGCGAAGCGGTGTATGCGTCGGATGTAAAGCTGCTTGGGCTGGAAGGGATCCGCATGGTGCTTCATCTATATGGCAGGAAGCGCGAGGTAACGATACCGATTCCCGGAGGGCACAATATCTATAATGCACTGGCGGCCGCCTGTGTCGGAGCGGCCTGCGGCATGGAGCTTGATGAAATCTGCAACGGCATTTCCCAGATCCAAACGATTGACGGCAGAAGCAATCTGATTCAGAAAAACGGCGTTACGGTAATCGACGACTGCTACAATGCCAATCCGGTTTCCATGCGCGCCTCCCTGGACGTATTGAGTCAGGCCGCGGGCAGGAAAATTGCAGTGCTTGGAGATATGGGTGAGCTGGGGACAGACGAAAAGCAGCTCCACGCCGGCGTAGGAAGCTATGCCGCCAGAAAGGGCATCGACCTTTTGTACTGCACTGGGCCGCTCAGTAAGGAGCTGGCAGAGGCTGCAAAGCGAGAGCCGGGGAGCCGTACGGTGGTACGCCATTTTGACGATAAGGAGGATCTGAGAAAGGCGGTTCTTTCTGAAATAAAAAAAGGAGACACTTTATTGATAAAAGCGTCCCATTTTATGAAATTTAACGAGCTTGTTGCTGCGTTAACATCGTAAGGATGATTTGCTGCGTATAGCTGCCTAAGTGCTTCTGATCGTCTTTGGACAGCTCCTTTGGATCAATCGGTTCGCCGTACTGCAGCGTGACATGGGCGGAGCGGATCCAGGGGAAATGGCTTTCGAAAATGTCTGCCGAGCCGGTAATGGCCATGGGAATAATGGCACAGCCGGTTTTGGAAGCCATTTTCATGCTGCCCTCCTTAAACGGGAGCATTTCCGTTTCATCCGGGCCCCTTCCGCGGGTGCCCTCCGGAAAGATACAGATGGAGATTCCGTTTTTAATCTGCTCAATGCCGGTGAGGATCATTTTTAACCCTTCCTTCATATCATCGCGGTTTAAAAACAGGCAGTACAGCCGCTTCATCCAGAGCGAAAGAAGGGGGACCTTCTGAATCGAATTTTTGGCGACATATCCGGTCAGCCCAGGGCATCTCGAATAGGTGATGACAATGTCAAAAAAGCTGCGGTGATTGCCGATATAGAGCACGGCCGTATCCTTTGGGACATGCTCCTCTCCGATGACTGTAAGCTTTGTTCCGGCCAGAAACAGAATGCATCGAAAGGCCCACTGTACAATGCGCAGCTGGGAAATGGCCGCAGCGTGGGGATGCTTTTTTGCAATCAGCCACTCGGCGCCAAGAACCGGTATGCCGAGCAGCAGATATAAAATGAGAAACAGGGCAACGAGAATCAGTCGTATCATAATGGTGAAATCCTTTCTATATTCTGGTATCCGCAAATATTAGTCTATTATACTAACTGTAAGGTGGAATTACAACAGCAATTCATGAATAAACTTGTAAAAAAGGCAAAAGTAGGAAAATATGAAGCATCAACTGGAGCGCAGAAACAGGCAGGGGTTTTGCCTGCTTTTGTTTGCGGCGGCAGTCTGGTTTACGGTAGTATCTGGTCTGTCTGCCGGCTGCGGGATTGAAAAAACAGACGGAAGCAAAATCGGTGATCTGGAGTACGAAATGATAGAGGAAGAGGCGCTGCCGGAGGAACTGGCGGCAAAAATAGAAGAAAAAAAGGCTGCTGATTTCAAACTGACGTATGAAGGGGACGGCTATATCTATCTGGTCAGGGGCTATGGAGAGCAGGAAACGGGCGGATACAGCATTCAGATTCTGGAATTGTACGAGACGCAGAACGCAATGGTATTTCGGACCAATCTGATGGGGCCGTCTAAGGATGAGCTGAAAAATACGGCGCCTAGCTTTCCGTATCTTGTTATTCGGACGAAGGACCTGAATAAAAATGTGGTGTTTCAATAGGGGAGGATTTGCCGGAGGTATTTGGGGGTGATTCGATAGCGACGCTTAAGTTCGCTTTCTTCGGATCACCCCCAATATCACGGCAATCATTTCTCCATCCCATGAAAAGTAATCGGGGCAGCGGGTATCTGAACGGTCGCTAAAAAGGTAACAGATCAGCCTGTGGCTTCGCTGTTACCTAAAAAGTGCATAAACTTACAGAAAATCCGCTTTTATACTTGTATTTATGCATAAAGATGGTACAATAAAGAATATTGTTTTTAAAGGAAGGAGATTTTATTATGAAAAAAGCAGCAGTTTTACTTATGCTAACGATGGCAGTGGCCTTTGCAGGATGCGGCTCTGCTCCCGCAGAGGATGCGGGACAGGCCTCTGATGCCTCTGATGTATCGGATATCGGCGAAGCGGAGGTGGATTTGGATGAAGAGGAAGACACCGCGGAGTCTACAGCTTCTGCGGGCGACGTGCTTGCAGACGGCGTTTTGACCGTAGGGACGAATGCGGAATTCCCGCCGTTTGAATTTGTAGGCGACGACGGAGAGCCGGACGGCTTTGATATTGCCCTGATGAAGGCTATCGGAGACAAGCTTGGCGTGGAGGTAGAGGTGGAGAATATGGAGTTTGATTCCCTGGTAGCCTCTATCGGTAGCAAAATTGATGCGGCAATCGCAGGGATGACAGTAACAGAGGAGCGAGAGCGTATGGTGGATTTTTCCGACTCTTATTATAAGGCGGTACAGTATGTGCTTGTGCCGAAGGAAACCGAGATTGCATCGGCAGACGATCTGGCAGGCAAGACGATTGGCGCCCAGCTGGGAACCACAGGCGATTATATGATAGAGGATTTTGAAGGAGCTACCGCAAAGCAGTACAACAAAGCCGTAGATGCAGTAAATGATCTGGTCAGCGGAAGGCTGGATGCCGTGATCGTGGATAAGAATCCGGCGCTGGTATTTGCAGAAAAGTTCAGTGATGAGATTCAGTATATGGATTTTAGCTTTGAACCGGAGGATTATGCGATTGCGCTGCCAAAGGGAAACGAGTCTTTAACAGCGGCAGTCAACGGCGCATTAGAGGAGCTGAAGGCAGACGGCACGTTTGACGATCTGGTGAACCAGTACATCGGGAACTAAGCAAAAATGGAGATAAGCAATGAATGAATGGTTTGCAGATATTGCATTTAAATTCCAGATTGCCTTTCTAGAGGGCGATCGTTGGAAACTGTATCTGAAGGGGTTAGGGGTCACCCTGCGGATCTCTCTGTTTGCCGCAATCTTAGGCATCGCAATCGGGATCCTCGTTGCACTGATGAAGCTATCCGTCAAAAGGAACGGGCAGCGTTCCGTTTTTTCCGTAATAGCGCAGGTGTATATCGACGTGATCCGCGGAACGCCGTCGGTGCTGCAGCTTTTGATCATGTGGTTTATTGTCATGGAGAATTGCAAGAACGGAATTCTGGTCGCCGTGCTGACCTTTGGGATCAACAGCGGTGCCTATGTGGCGGAGATTATGCGTGCCGGCATTCTGGCAGTTGATCACGGGCAGATGGAAGCGGGACGTTCCCTGGGCCTGTCAAAGGGCCAGACCATGCGCTGCATCATTTTGCCGCAGGCGATTAAAAACGTTTTGCCGCCCATTGGCAACGAATTTATCGTGCTGCTAAAGGAAACGGCAATTGTGGGTTATGTCAGCCTTTCCGATTTGACCAGGACGGCAAGCCAGGTCTCCTCGCGGACCTATGAGGCGTTTATGCCGTTAATCGGCGCTGCCATTATCTATTTTGTCGTCATAAAGATACTCAGTAAGCTGATTGAGCTGTTAGAGAGGAGGCTGCGCAAGGGTGATCACCGTTAAGAATCTGCACAAATCATTCGGAGAAATTGAGGTCCTAAAGGGCATCGACTACCATGTGGAAAAGGGAGAAAAAATCGTAATTATCGGACCCTCCGGCTCCGGTAAGAGTACCTTTCTGCGCTGTATGAACCTCTTAGAGCAGCCCACCAGCGGCGAAATCTGGTTCGACGGAGAACGGATTACCGATCCGAAGACGAATATCAATAAAGTAAGGGAACACATGGGAATGGTGTTCC
>CANDKL010000041.1 GCA_947385255.1 uncultured Roseburia sp.
TTTTGGATGAGGATTTGATGATCAGCTTTTTAATTAACCTGATCAACAACAGTATCATGGCGTCAAAAGAAGGAGGACATATTTATATAGGTGCGGATGCACATTCCATTTGGGTAAGAGACGAAGGATGCGGAATTGCAAAAGAAGAACTGGAAAAAGTAAAAAAAGCATTCTACCGGGTAGATAAATCCAGATCCAGAAAAAGCGGCAATATGGGACTTGGCTTGGCGCTCTGCGAGCAGATTGCAGCAGTGCACAAAGGAAAAATGGAGATAGAAAGCACGCTGGGGGAAGGGACACGGGTGGCGTTTACAGATCGTTTACATTAAGATGAATACTTGGAAATGAATCAGGTGTAGAGTATGGAGTACGGATGCAGGTTTTATCAAATAGGATTCATTTTTTTGGAGGTAGTGATGAGGAAACAAGTATTAGCTGTTTTGGTTTGTGTAAATGCTTTGGCTATGAGCCTGGCAGGCTGTGAGAAGACGCCGGAGGAGGCAATTGTGCGGGAAAAGGGCGCGGACAGCATCAAGGAATACGAAAGCGCCGGCGGGGAAGAAAAGGGTACGCTGCGGGAAGCGCTGGGTGCGCCGGAGCACTATAAAAATGAAGCCAGCTATGAGGACGGAGGGCTTGTCATTGACACGGATGCAGACGTGGTTGTGCCGGAGGCGGATACGGTGAATACATATACGGTTTCGGCAAAGGAAGTCAATCAGGATTTGATTGATACCGTGACAGAGGCGTTTTTTCCGGGAGAGAAGTTTTATCACCGGTATTCATATGATATACAGACAAAAGAGGATCACAGGGAACGTGCGACACAGTTAAAGAAATATAAGGCGGAGGGGAATCTGGATCCTTATGAATATGGAAGGGATGAAAACGGGAACCTGCAGTTTGATATTGACGGACAGATCGAACGGGAGGAAGAAGCCATAGAAACGGCGCCGGAGACGGCGGAAAAAAGAGAGGTTACGCCATCGTTTGGTATTGCCTATGAGAGTGAAAAAGGGGAGGCAGAAGAGGTCGATACAGACTATTTTGGAGGCGTTGTGGAGACTGCGGACGGAATCTATAGTTATTCGATCAGTTATTCAATGAAGCCGGATGTGCAGTTTACCATAGAACGGCGCAGGGAGGACCTGGTGGATCCATTTCTGTTTTCAAGCTGGACAGAAGCGGCATATCTGATGGACAGTGACGGGGAAAACCATATTTCAGAGGAACAGATACAAAGTAAGTTAAATCTGTCGTTTGAGGATGCAAAGAAGACAGCGGAAGAAAAAATAGATCGCCTGGGCTGGGATTTAAAGCTATACAGCTGGGATTATGCGGTATTTTGTGTCGGGGAGGGCGGCTCAAACGCAGAGAATATGCTGGACGCCGGATACCAGTTTTATTTTTCCAGGGAGTTGGACGGCGTCCCGGTGACGAATACGATGGAATACGGCGGCGGGCTTGAGGATATGGACAGTACACTTGAACCATGGTGCTATGAGCGCTGTGAGATGATTGTCGGAGACGACGGGATCCAGTCGGTGAATATTCTCAGTCCCTATGAAATTGGGGAAGTGCAGACCGCGAACGTAAAGCTTTTGGATTTTGATCAGGTGATTGGGATTTATGAGCAGATGATGGAGGTAATGAACGCGGATATTACGAAGTATGAGGCGCACAGGAAGTACCATATCCGCAGAATTACGCTTGGGTATACAAGGATTTATGATCCGACTAAGGATAACGATACCGGACTTTTGGTGCCGGCATGGGATTTTTTCGGCGGATTTGATTCGGCGGATCTGGATGGGACTTCGCTGGGAAAGAATACCGGAGAACATTCCACGCAAAGCTTTTTGACGATCAACGCCATAGATGGAACGGTGATTGACCGGGGGCTGGGATATTAGCAGGCGTAAGAGGGTGACAGGAGGAAATGGTGTATGAGGAAAAGAGCGGCGCTTTTGGCTTTCTGTATTTTGGCGGGAGGCCTGGCAGGCTGTGAGAAAACGCCGGAGGATGTGGTGGTCCGGGAAAAGGGAATAAAAAGTATCCGGGAATATGAGAGTACAGAAAGTATGGGCGGTTCACTTTATGAAAGTCTGAGTGTGCTGAAGCATTATACGAATCGTTCCTCTTATGAGGATGGGCGATTGGTCATTGATACGGATGCAGATGTAATTCTGCCGGATGTGGATGCAGTCAGCACATATGCAGTAACCGCGAAGACAGCGGATCAGGCAATGATCGACCAGGTGTCAGAGGTGTTTTTTCCGGGCGGGACATTTTACTATATGGATTATCTGACGGAGACAAAGGAAGAATGCCAGAGGAAAATTACGGAGCTGAAAAAATACAAGGCAGAAGGGAATCTGGATCCGTATCAATATGGAAAGGATGAAACCGGAGCGTATGTGTTTGATATCAATGCACGGATTGCGCAGTATGAGGAGATTCTTAAGGATGCGCCGGAGGAAAAAAACGAGGAGGAAATTCGGCCGTCCTTCGGGCTAAGCGGCCTGTCCGGGGACGCGGAGGATCCGGAGGAGTCTGTGGCGGACGACTATTTTTACGGCGCTGCCAAAGTACAGGATCGGCTGTATTCGTATGGATTTAGCCGTTTAGGTCCCGGCATTGAATTTGATATTTCCCAAATCAGAGACGGGGAAAGGAGTGAGATTTCCTACTGGATAACCGGAGAGGAATTGATGGACAGCGGGGAAGACGCAGAACGCAGATGGACCGAGGGGGAAATTCGGCGTTTCCTTAAAGTTTCGTATGAAGATGCAAAGGCGATGGCGGCGGAATATGCAGAGAAGCTTGGCATGTCTCTTGCCGAAGGCGGCTGGGATTATGCGCTTTGCTACCGCGGGAACGAGGGGATACGGGAGAATAATATCATTGACGGCGGATATCTCTTTTACTTTGTCCGTAAGCAGGACGGCGTGCCGGTTACGTATACCGAAGAGTCAGGCGGCGTATATGAGGGGGATATCAGTGAGGAGCCCACCTATGAGACCTGGAAATACGAGCGCTGCAATCTTACGGTGGCAGGAGAAGGGCTTTGTAAAGCGGAGCTCTGCAATCCGTATGAGGTCGGCGCACAGCAGGTTTCCAATGTGAAAATGATGGATTTTGACAGCATTATCCGGATTTATGAGCAGATGATGGAAATTTCCAACGCCGATCTGGCTGCCGACGAAAAGCGGCGGACCTACCATATCCGGCGCATTACGCTTGGCTATGGCAGGATTTACGATCCGACGGTAGACAATGCGGCGGGACTTTTGGTACCGGTCTGGGACTTTTTCGGGGAATTTGACATAGAAGGAGACGGTTATCAGATTGAAAATTCCGGGGAGCATTCGACGAGGAGCTTTCTGACGGTCAATGCGATAGACGGAACTATTATCAGCCGAGAAATGGGGTATTAAGAATGAGAGGTGCATGCCGGCAGGCCGTCGCTGTAGTGCGGTGGAATTTTCTGGGATTTTTGAAAAATCCCAGGATTATAACGGTGTTTTTGTTTTCCTTTATCCTGTGCTTTTTCTTAAGCAATCGCGCCATGCTGGTAGCGGAGTATTACGATTCCCCGGTGCAGGCGTTTGAGCCGTTTATCTGGACCTTTGGAGATGCGGGGTCGATCCTTTTGTGCTCGCTGCTTTTGATCCTGCTGTTTATGGATTTGCCGAAATTAAGCCCGTTTACGCCCTATCTGCTGCTGCGCATGAAAAAGGGCAGGTGGCTTTTCGCACAGCTGATTTATATTTTTCTGGCTGCCTCTCTGTATATGCTGTACGTGCTGATTGTCACCGGGATACTCTGTATGAAAAGGACCTACCTCGGGAATATCTGGAGCAAGACGGCGGCGCTGCTTGCGTACTCCGGGATGGGCAAAAGTTTGTCCGTCCCTTCCACAGTAAAGGTTATGGAGAGCACGAGCCCATTGGAATGCAGTGCGCAGATTGTGCTGCTGCTCATATGCTATGCGCTTTCCTTAAGCTTCCTGATGCTGTTTTTTCAGATGAAATACGGTAAAAGGGCCGGAATTGCGGCAGGGCTTTCTTACAGTCTGTTTGGCTTTCTGCTCGATCCGAAGGTGCTGGCGGCGCTTTTGCACAAGGAAGAATACCAGATGTTTCAAATCCGCAGGATTACCGGCTGGATCAGCCCGTTAAACCACGCAACCTACGGAATGCACGATTTTGGGTATGACGTTTTGCCGTCGATCGGGCAGTCCTGTCTTTTATTTGCGCTGCTGCTGGGATTTTTGGCGCTGCTATCCTTTCGGACGTTAAAAAAATACAACTTCAGCTCTTTTACGGGAGAATAGCATGCGGCAAAAAAGCGGCGGGAGCAGGCGCGGCGGCCGAAACGGACAAAAGAGCGTACCGGAGGAAAAGGAAAGGCGGGATTTATTTATGAAGGAATTATTGCGGGAAAAAGGACTGTGGGCAGCGTCATTTCTTTGCTTTGCAGCGATGCTCCTTGGGTTTCCGCAGGATCCGATCAAGCTGCCCCTACAGACCGGGGCGTTTCTTAAGCTGTACCGGCAGGCGCTCGGCACACAGATTGTACGGTTTGTGCTTCCGGCCGCGGCCGTGCTTCCGGTGGGTGCGGTTTATGTAAAGGAATCGTCTTGTGGATTTTTGAAATTTTATATCAGCAGAATTGACCGGATTCAGTATATACGCAGAAAAACGGTACAGGTGTATTTGGGAGGCGTGCTGCCGTTTTGCTTTGCGGGGCTTCTTGGCTTGCTGGTCTGCTTTTTGTTTTTGTATCCGCTTGAGCTTAAGGGTTCGGTTGCGGCGGCGGATATCCGGGAGGCGGCGTTATTGCTGCTTCGAATCTGTATGGTGGGGGGAATTGCGGCGGAGCTTTCGGGGATATTTGCAGCGCTGTTCCGGAATTATTATATGGCTTATGGGCTGCCGTTTGTCAGCTATTATCTGCTGGTGATTGTAAAGGAACGCTATTTGCCGGGGATGTATGCCATGTATCCCGGAGAGTGGATCGCATTTGAAAAAAACTGGGGAGCGGACGGGAGCGGGATTTGGTGGTTTCTGGGGATGTTTACGGTTGCGGCGGGGCTTTTGCATGGATTGGTGCTTTATGTGAGGCTTAGGGAGGTATAAGAGGGGGTGGGGAAAGCGCCGCCGGGGAGGGGCTGCGGCAGAGGGACCGGGAAAAGCGCCGCTGGGGAGGGGCTGCGGCAGAGAGGCCGGGGAAAACGCCGCCGGGGAGGGACTGCGGCAGAGGGGAGCTGTTTTGTGCGGTGTAATTGTGCTAAGAGCCCCTAAACAGTTCCGCGATGATGTTCAAGGCGGACGGAACCGTCCCTTAACGCGCCATCCATGGCGCTAAGGGACTTTGGCGGACGTCCTGTCCGCCAATTCCTGTGGGCGGATGGAACTGTTAAGGGGCTCTAAGCCCCAATTACAAGGCACAAAGCCAGCTCCCCTCTGCCGCAGCCCCTCCCTCCGGCGGCGCTTTTCCCGGCCCCTCTGCCGCAGCCCCTCCCCGGCTACGTTATCCGCAGGCTGCATGCTGCGTGTGGGAGCGGAGGGGTGGCGTGCAGGGTGGAGGTTGTGTGGAAATCCTTCGCAGGCTGCACATAAAAGCGACGCCGACACACTGCGGCTCACAACACAGCATGTAGATTTCGGGATAACCTAGACAGACAGGGGAGAGGGCAGGAGAACGGGGCATTGGGAGGGGAGTTAGGGGTTCTTACGCGTATCCCTGCAGCAGTCAGCAATGCCCTGCCATGGATGGCAGGGCAAGTTACAACCGCGCCATGGACGGCGCGTTTGTAACGGTTGCGTCCGCATTTAATATCCTCCATGGGATACGTTAGAACCCCTTACTCCCATCACACCGCCCCGTTCTCCTGCCCTCTCCCTTGTCTGTCGCAGCATTATCCCAAATCCCCCCCTTTTTTGAAGCAGGAGGAAAAATATGTCTTATATTGAAATCGATCACGTAACAAAAAAATTTGGTGAAGATACGATCTTAAATGATATCAATCTCACAATAGACAGAGGAACTGTCTGCGGCATTTCCGGTAACAACGGTTCCGGAAAAACGGTTCTGATGAAATGTATCTGCGGCTTTCTTCCCGTTACGGCAGGCCGGATCTGCGTGGGAGGAAGGAGGATTGGCGTGGATACGGATTTTCCGGAAAGCATCGGCGTGATCATTGAAGCGCCGGGGTTTTTGACGAATCTGAGCGGGATGCGCAATCTGGAGATTCTGGCGGGGCTGCGCGGAAAAATTTCCGGAAAGGAAATTCGCACGGCAATGGAACAAGCGGGGCTTAATCCGGATTTAAAGAAGGCGGTTTCCAAATATTCGCTTGGGATGCGTCAGCGGCTTGGGATTGCGCAGGCGATCATGGAGGATCCCGAATTTCTGATTCTGGACGAACCGTTTAACGGGCTGGATAAGCATGGCGTAGGCGATATCCGGGCATTGCTTCTGGAGTTAAAGGCGCAGGGGAAGACGATCCTTCTGGCGAGCCATAACAGCGAGGATATTCGGATTTTATGTGACCGGGTTTTTGAAATAGACGGAGGGAGAATACAAAAATGACGAGGCTTTTGGGAAGGGTGGGCGTGTGCCTGCCGGCAGCGCTTGTGCTTGCGTTTCTTTTGCTTACGGCGGGAATCCGGGCGGAGGGACTTGTTTCCATTGATACGGATAAGAGGTATGAGGGGATGAGGGCATCCTTTGCAAAGGGATATACGCCCTCTGTGAAAAAGAATACGATGACGCTTGTGGTTCCGTTTGTGGTGAAGCCGCCGTTGTCAGACGACAGCCTGTTTGTGGGCGTGTCGTTTGAGCGGGAGGAAAACAGCCCGTTTGTGTTTCGGAATTATCAGAAGCAGGTAAAAAAATCGGACGGGGGCGTTTACCTGTACAGGTGTAAAATAAAATTGCAGAGAAATCGGGTCAACGGACAGTATCCGCTGCATTTGACGGTTCAGGCGCAGACGGCGGAGGGGCTTTTGCAGCAGGAATTTACGATTTATGCGGAAATTACGGACGGAAGGGACGCATCTTCCCTGGTGGAAGATACGGATGCTAAAACGGAGTCGCCGGAGGGGACGGGGACAGAGGCGCCGCCGGAGGAGCCGAAGGAGGAAATTCTCCATCAGCCGAGGATTTTGCTTGTACAAAGCAGCTTAAATGGGGAGGCCGTACAGGCGGGAGGGAGCGCGGACTGGTCTGTAATCGCCAAAAATTGCAGTAGCAGCCAGGCGATTGAAAATGTGAAGGTAACGCTTGGGACGGAAGCGGGCGATCTTTCCTTTGAAAAAAACGCGTGGTATTTTGAACGGGTTTTGGCGGGAGGCAGTATGGATTTGTCCCAGACGGTTCGCGCGGCGAAAAAGGCTGCGGCAGGGCCGGTGACGCTGCAGCTTTTGTTTGAGTATGAGGACGGGAAGGGAAATGCGTACAGCACGACGGAGACGGCGCGCCTTCTGGTCAGCCAAGCGCAGCAGGCCAAGCTTGCAAATCTGGATTTTCCGGACAGTATTTACGAGGCGGATACGGAGACGCTTTCGTTTCAGGTGCAAAATACCGGGCTTGCCGTGCTTTACAATGCCAGAGTACGGTTAGAGGCGGCGGGCTTGTTTCCGGAAAAGGAAATGTTTCTTGGAACTATCGAGCCGGGGGCATCGGTGGATGGGGAGCTTGCGGTGTTTGCGGGAACACTGGACATGGATGCAGAAGGAAATACGTTGGAGGAAACTGCGGAAAAGTATGGGGATACCGCGGCGGAGGTGATTTTTTCCTATGAAAACGAGCAGGGCGAGGTGACGGAGCAGAGACAGTCGTTCCATACGGCCATTAAAAAGCCGGAAACGGTGGAATTAAAGGTGGAAAAGCAGCAGGAGGAAACGAACCAGTGGTGGATTACCGTGTTGTTTTTTGTGTTTTTGACGCTGATTTTGATAATCATCGGGCTGTATTTACGTATGAAATATTATCAGAGGAGGAGTGTGTATGAAAGAACGTAATGTGTATCGGGATCTTGTACTGGCGGCCGTCGTGCTGTTTGTGCTTGTTTATGCCAGAGGGCGGGTCAGGCTCTGGGCAAGGGAGCAGAAGACCTATGGATTTGCGGTTCAGTCACAGTCTGAGCTGACCGGGAGTGTCGTGGGTGAGTTCGCAAAGCTGCTTGGACTGACGCAGTTTTTGCCGACCGCATCGGTGCAGGCTACGCTAAGGCTGGAGGAGTATACGATGGAAACAGAGCTGGCCGGAGTTTATCTGGAGGAGTATCCGCTTCAGTGGGAGACGGCGGGAGAGCGGGCCTTGCTTTCTAATACGGCGGCGCTGTTTTTGGGAAAGGAAAGCTTTGCCGCTTTTACGGATAAAAGCGGGCATGGGCCGACGAAGGGCCGGATTGCGCAGTGGATGGAGCATTATGAGGAGATTTCGGTTTCGGTTTTGGATGAAACGGGAAAGGAACGGAAGGCAAAGATTTTTGGGATTTTAAAGGAGCCGGGGGAAATCGTCTGCATGGATAAGGGACAGATGGAGGAGATCTTTGAAGGCGTGTGCCGGGTGAGAGGAGGGATCATGCAGGTGCATGGATACCGAAACGCGCAGGCGGCAAAGCAGGCGTTGGAGCAGGCGGGGTTTCTGGTGGAGGATTTTTCTTGGGATTGAGCGGAATCATTTACATTTTTGCAGTGTATTTGGGTTATTATTCTTCCATTTTCTGCCGATGTAATATGTATGGCCCATACTGTCAGAATAACAGTATCAGGCAAAATACGTGAACGGATTCACAGATAATTTCAGGGAGGAAATGAGTATGGGAATGGCAGCAAACGGAGGAATGAACGGAATCCCGACGGGTTTTTCCGTGGCAGCGTCCGGTACGGGCAGCAGCGTGTCAAGCCAGCTGGCCAGGATGGATAAAATCAGACAGAAGAATCAGCGCCCCAAAAAGAAGCTGAAATACAACCCGAGGGAAATTGCGAACCAGCTGCAGCGGGTGAACAAATCCAGGAATGCATCGGTGGTTTTAACCAGGGCTAAAAGTAAGGTGGCTGCGCTGCAGTCTGCGAAAGCGACCGGACAGTACAAGGACTCCGACGTGCGGGTTGCGCTGGCGCATGCAAGGCGTATGGTCGAGTGCTCCCGGATGAAGGTGCGCAATCTAAAGGAGGAGGAGCTTCTGACAAAGCGCGGCGACCGAAGCCATGCGGCAAAGGAGCAGCAGAAGAAGGGCGAAATCAAACGCCGTGTCCGCCAGAAGGAAAAGGATCTAAAGCTCAAAATGGAGATCGAAGAAAACCAGGATATTCTAAAGGAGAAAATGCGCAGACAGGAGCTGATCCAGAAGCGGCGCAGGCATCGGACCGAGGAGCAGGGCAAAATCACGGAAGCGGATATGAAATACTTACAGAGGCTGGATGAGAACGATCAGCCGGTCCGCAGCGTTGATATGGGCAGCGTGGCGCTGGAGCTAAGCCTTGCCGCGGAACGGCTGGCGGAGCTGCAGCGGATGGAGCAGCAGATGCAGCAGCAGGCGGAACTGGAGGCCGAGATGGAGGTTGAGATGGAAATGGGAAGCCTTGAGGCCGGCAGCCTGGACGTGGCGGCAGCGGCAGAGGCTGTTCAGACAGCGGAGGCCTCTTTAGGGGAGGCGGCCAGTGCGCCGGGAGCAGTGGTGGATGTGATGCTTTAGCCTGCAGGAGGACGCTTAGGAACTGTCTAGACAGTTCCTTATACCGGGGCAGAATATGGATAACAGCTGTCCCGGTAAACAAGCCTGCACGGAAATTCAATCCGGACCGAAGAGGTATGCCCTTTTGCAATCCGGTCCAAAAGAAGCATGACGGCCATATGCGCCATTTCCCGGTGCGGGATATGGACGGTTGTCAGATAGGGTTTTGTGTTCTGCGCGTCCGCAATATCGTCAATGGAAATCACAGAAATTGAGCGCCGGATCTTTGCCCGCTGCTGCTCCAGCAGCTTTAGCACGCGGACGGCCGTATGGTCATTGGCACAGAATATGGCGGAAAAATCTGTTTTTTTGGATTGCCGGGCCAAAAGCAGCTCTTGAAATACCGCGTCGGTTTCTTCCTTCGTCTGGTTCGTCTGTTTGATCAGGCTGTAATCCAGCGGTATTTTATTCTGAAACAAAACATTGCAGTAGCCGACATAACGGCTTTCGTAAGAGCAGTCGCCGATATAGGCGATTTTTTTGTGCCCGAGGGAGAGCAGATGGCGGATCGCAAGCTCGGCCGCTTTCCTGCCGTCGCAGATGACCTCGTCAATATCAAAATCCATCGAATTTCTCCAGATTCCCACAATATTCCGGTTCTGCAGCAGAAGCTGTTCTAGCAGCGTGTGGGAGCATCGGCCCATAATGATCACACCGTCTGCCTCAGAAAGCTTCTTTTTGCCGAGCTCCTCCGCATGAATCATATCCTCAATCAGTCCCCCCTGTAAAAGCAGCTCCATCTCCAGGCTGCGGAACAGCTCTGAGAAAAAGGGATCCTCCTCCGCGGTCACGCGCGCCATCAGGATTGCGATACGGGGCAGCTTTTTTGTGTCGCTGACGCCCTTTTTCAGAGCCCTTGCGGCCTTGTTCGGCTGGTAGCCGATTTCCCTTGCAGCGGCCCATATTTTATCCTGCAGTTCCTTTTTAGCGCAGGAGGACGAGGTCTGGTTTAAGACGCGGGAAACAGTGGAAACGGAGGCGCCTGTCATGGAGGCGATTTGTTTTAAAGACATGGGGAAGGCTCCTTTCTGGTTACGTAACCCAATTTGTCTGATACCGTATGTTGCATAAAAATAACAAATGCAACATAATGCGCAAACGTTTGCATAAAACAGTCTTGAAAAGTGTTGTAAAAATTGGTAATAATATATGCGTAACAATAATGTAACAAATTAAAATACCAATGTCAATAAAATTACGCAAACGTTTTCTTGATGCGGTAACAGTTTTTGCTGTTACCTTGGTTTTCCGAAAAGGAAGCGTGAAGGAAAGGAAATCGGATTATGAAAAAAGAAGCTTTGAAAAAATGGATTGCAATGGGAATGGCTGTCTCCGTTTTGGCCGGGAGCCTGGCTGGCTGCGGAGGCGGAGACGGAGGGGAGGCAGAGGACAGCGGCACGGTCACGCTGACAAACGTTTCTTATGATCCGACCAGGGAATTTTACGAAGCATACAATCAGCTTTTTGCAGAGCACTACCAGGAGGAAACCGGAAAATCCATTGAGATCACACAGTCGCACGGCGGCTCCGGTTCACAGGCCCGTTCCGTGATTGAAGGAAATGAAGCCGACGTCGTAACACTTGCCCTGGCGCATGATATCACTTTAATTGAAGAAGCGGGGCTGATTGAGTCCGGCTGGCTGGATGAATTTGAAGGAAACAGCGCGCCCTATACCTCTACCATTGTATTTCTGGTGCGCAAGGGAAACGAAAAAAAGATTGCCGACTGGGACGATCTGATCAAAGAGGGCGTATCGGTCATTACCCCCGATCCCAAATCCTCCGGCGGCGCATGCTGGAACTTCCTGGCGGCATGGTATTATGCGGATCAAAAGTTCGGCGGCGACGAGGCGGCCATGAAGGAGTTTGCGGCCAGCCTGTATGACAACGTGCTTGTGATGGATTCCGGTGCGAGAGGCGCGACGACAACCTTTGTGGAAAACGGACAGGGCGATGTGCTGATTGCATGGGAAAACGAAGCGCTGCTGGCGTTAAAGGAGTATCCGGATGAATTTGAGCTGGTAACGCCAAGTATCAGCATTAAGGCCGAGCCGTCCGTTGCCATAGTAGACGAAAATGCGGACAAAAACGGTACGCAGGAGGCGGCGAAGGATTACCTTTCCTTCCTGTATACCAAAGAGGCACAGCGGCTGGCCGGAGAGAATTTTTACCGTCCGTCAGACGAAGCGGTTCTTTCGGAATTCGGCGGCGTATTTGACCTGGACGTAGAAATGTGCACAATTGATGATTTCGGCGGCTGGGATCAGGCCTATGCGGATTTCTTTGCCGACGATACGATCTTTGACGAAATTTACAACCAGTAGCGGAATGGAATGGAGAACCCTATGACAGGAAAAAAACAGAAAAGCAAAAGGGTACTGCCCGGCTTCGGGCTGACAATGGGAATTACGGTAGCAATGCTTTCGCTGCTGATTTTAATCCCGCTGGCATCCATATTAACGTATTCGTTCCATCTGTCGTTTGATGAGTTTATCGCATTGATTACGCGCCCAAACGTCCGGCAGGCTTTTTTGACCAGCACGGGCTGCGCGCTGGCGGCGGCTGTCATCAACTGCGTATTCGGACTGAATCTGGCATGGATTTTGGTGCGCTATGAGTTCCCGGGACGGCGTCTGATGGACGCCATGATCGAGCTGCCGTTTGCGCTGCCAACCTCCGTTGCCGGCATTACGCTTTCCAGAATGTATTCCGATCAGGGCGTTTTGGGAAGATTTCTGCAAGGGCTGGGTATCAAGGCCTCGTATTCCAGGCTTGGGATTGTCATTGCCATGGTATTTATCGGCATTCCGTTTGTAGTCCGGGCCTTGCAGCCGGTTTTGGAGAAGCTGCCGGAGAACCTGGAGGAAGCAAGTGAAATGCTGGGAGCGGGGCGTATTTATACGTTTCGGCGAGTGATTCTGCCGGAGCTTCTGCCGGCGCTTCTGACCGGCTTCGGGCTGGCGCTGGCAAGAGGAATCGGAGAGTATGGGAGCGTAATTTATATCTCCGGGAACAGTGAAAAAGAGGGGACGCAGGTGGTGTCTTATATTATTATGCAGAAGCTAAACTCCGGCAGTGTGGATTATGAAGGCGCGGCGGCCATTGCGCTGGTGCTGCTGCTGGTATCGTTTCTGCTGCTGTTTCTGGTCAGTATGGTGCAGATTGCGGCGGGCAGAAGAACGAGGGGGTCTTAAATGTGAGGGGTGTGGGATAGCTGCCGCCAGGGAGAGGATGCGTTATTCCAGGCTCACAGTTTAAGTGGCTCCCTGGAGGGCAAGGGTGTTGGTGCTGTAGGATATTCCGGGCTTATAGTTTAGAAAGCTTTTTGGTGGGCAAGGGTGTATAGGGGCTGTAAAGCTTCCAAACTCACAGTATAGAAAGCGCTGTCCTAAGCCAGTATCTTTCAGCCCTGAACAAGCATGTAAAGGTTTGGAAAATGTAGTCAGACAGAGGGCATGGGATGCGGACGGGGCCTTGTGATGGGGGTTAGGAGGCCTTAAGTATCCCGCAGAAGCCCCAGCAATGCCCTGCCACGGATGGCAGGGCAAGTTACAACCGCGCCACGGACGGCGCGTTTGTAACGGTTGCGTCCGCCCGGGATCCGCTCACGGGATACTTTAGGCCTCCTTGCCCCCAGAACACAGCCCCGGTAGCATCCCATGCCCTCTGTTTGACGTATATTTTACCAATCCCCACCATCAAAAAAGAAAGGAATGTTATGGATTCAGGAAATAAGAATACTAAAAAACAACAGCACGGCCTCATCCCGTGCCTGCTGCTTTTAAGCGGCATTCTGTTTTTCTTTATTATGCTGGTATTTCCTCTTGCAGAGGCGATCTACCGCTCGTTAAAGGATGGCTTAGCCGTATACGGCGCTGCGATTACGGCGAAGAATACGTTGTCCGCTTTAAAAGTTACATTAATTGCCATGGTACTGGCAGTAGTGGTCAATACCTTTTTCGGGCTGTGCGCCTCTTGGCTTTTGACGAAATTTGATTTCCGGGGAAAACAGGTGCTGTCTACGTTAATTGATATTCCATTTTCAATTTCACCGGTCATCGCCGGCTTGGCTTATATTATGACCTTTGGAAGGATGGGCTGGGCTACGCCTGCCGTTGAATGGCTGAATGATTTGTTGGGAACCGATATTTCCCTGGTGTTCTCCGTGCCGGGTGTTGTGCTGGCCACAATTTTTGTGACGTTTCCGTTTGTGTCCCGGGAGTTGATTCCGGTGATGCAGGCGCAGGGCAGCGCAGAGGAGGAAGCAGCGGTGATGATGGGCGCAAAGGGCTTTACCGTGTTTCGGAAGGTGACGTTTCCGCATATCCGGTGGGCGCTTTTGTATGGCGTGATTCTCTGTGCGGCGCGGGCGTTTGGAGAATTCGGCGCGGTGTACGCGGTTTCGAAGGCGAGAGGAAAGACGTTCACGCTTCCGCTGGAGATTGACGCGCTTTATATGGCGGGCAGCGCGGAGTCGATTACGCAGGCATTTGCAGTATCTTCCCTGCTGGTGCTTTTATCCATTTTGATATTGATTGTAAAGCAGATTGTGGAGTACCGCGGGAAGCGGGAGATGTAACGGAGGGAAAGCCATGTACGTGGAAATGAAGCATGTGAATAAACGCTTTGGCGATTTTGAGGCGGCAAAGGATATTCAGTTTGGAATAGAAAAGGGAAAGCTGGTCGCGCTGCTTGGGCCGAGCGGAAGCGGGAAAACGACGATTCTGCGTATGATTGCGGGACTTGAGACGCAGGATGACGGGGATGTGGTGATTGAAGGAAATGTGGTAAACGATATTCCGGCGGGCAAACGCGGGATTGGATTTGTATTCCAGAATTACGCGCTGTTCCGCTATATGACGGTGCAGGAAAATATTGCCTTCGGCCTGCAGGTGCAAAAGCGGCCGAAGGCGGAAATTGCGGCGCGGGTAGACGAACTGATCCGTCTGGTCGGGCTGGAGGGAATGGAAAAACGATATCCGGATCAGTTGTCCGGCGGACAGCGTCAGAGGGTTGCGTTTGCCAGAGCGCTTGCGCCCAGGCCGCAGCTTTTGAGATCGGAAGAGCACACGTCTGAACTCCAGTC
>CANDKL010000042.1 GCA_947385255.1 uncultured Roseburia sp.
GCGGATTGACTTTGTCGGCGGCATCCGGGGCTTATCGGAGCTGGAGCGCAGAGTAGACGAGGACTGCGCAGTCGCATTTGCCATGTATCCAACGTCCATCGGAGAACTGTTTGCCGTAGCGGATGCAGGCAGGCTGATGCCGCCGAAATCGACCTGGTTTGAGCCAAAGCTTCGAAGCGGGTTATTTATTCACGAGATATAGGGGAGAAAGGATATGAATATGGATTTTTCAGAAATTACAACGGAAACCAGGACATTGGAAAACCTGGAGGAGTTTGCAGAGCAGGTAAAAAATACGGATTCCGGTATGATTAAGGAGTGGCTGGAAAGCTTGGTGCCGGGCCTTTTGGGCTTTGCCCTGCAGGTAGTGCTGGCGGCAGCGGTTTATCTGATTGGCGGCAGAATTATTAAGCTGGCGCGCAAAATTCTGCGCCGCTGGCTGGAGCGTACGGAGGCAGATACCGGCGTAAGGCAGTTTCTGGATGCGCTGCTCAAATACTTTTTATATTTTATTCTGGTTGTCATTATTTTAACCCTGTTTGGCGTAACAGCAGCTTCGGTTGTTGCCGTAGTGGGCTCCGCAGGCCTTACCCTGGGCCTTGCCCTGCAGGGCAGCCTGGCGAATTTCGCCGGGGGAATTCTGATTCTGCTTTTAAAACCGTTTGTTGTGGGGGATTATATCATTGAGGATACGCACGGCAATGAAGGGACGGTTTCGGAAATTTCGATTTTTTATACAAGGCTGCTTACGGCTGATCATAAGACGATTGTCATTCCGAACGGAGCTTTGGCAAACAGCAGCTTGACGAATGTCACGCACAGCGACATGCGCAGAATTGATCTGGAGATTGGGATTGCGTATGAGGCGGATTTGAGGCAGGCAAAGGAGATTTTGTTAAAGCAGGCCCAGGCGGAGGTCTGCCGTCTGCCTGGGGAGGAGATGCAGGTATTTGTATCGGAGCTCGGGGCGAGCGAGGTGAAGCTCGGGCTTCGGATCTGGGTGCATACGGAGGATTACTGGGCGGCGAAGTGGCGGCTTACAGAAAATATCAAGCTGGCATTTGACGAGGAACAGATTGAGATACCTTATACAAAGATTGATGTGCAGATGCGGCAGTAGGGATTATGCGGCATAAAAAACAGAAAAAGAACTTTTGTGTGGACGCTTTGTAAGCGTCCCTATTTTTATGCTTTGCGTCATTCTGCATGGTCAGGGAATATGGTTACAAATTGGTTACAGAATTCTATGGATAGTTATGGCATACTGAAAACGGAGGTGCTTACAATGAGCAGGAAAATTTTAGTCATTGAGGATGAAGAAGCCATTTTGTCGCTGATTTGCACAAGCCTGGAAGCAACCGGATATCAGGTGGATTCTTTTATGGATGGGGATGCGGCGAGTGCGTCCCTTAGAAAAAAGCATGATTATGGATTGGCGGTTGTAGATATCATGCTGCCGGGGAAGGATGGGTTTGCGCTTCTCCCGGAGCTGAACAGCTATGGGGTGCCAGTTATTTTTCTTACTGCAAGGGGCGGGCTTTCGGATAAGCTAAAGGGCCTGACAGGCGGCGCCGAGGACTATATGGTCAAGCCCTTTGAAATGCTGGAGCTTTTGATCCGCATAGATAAGATATTAAAACGCTTTTGGCCGGACGAGTCCAAAATCCATATCAGGGATGTTGTGATTGATCCCGGAAAAAGGACGGTAACAAAAAAAGGGGAGGAAATCATGTTAAAGCCAATGGAATTTGACTGCCTGATGCTGCTGGTACGCAACAGAAATAAAGCATTGACCAGAAAACAGCTTTTGGCAGCGCTTTGGGGAATGGAATTTGACGGGGAGACAAGGACGGTTGATGCGCATATCAGCCGTATCCGTAAAAAGCTGGGGTTTGGGGACGTAATCCGGACAATACCAAGGATCGGATACCGTTTGGAGGTGGATGAATGAGGCTGTTTGGGAAGGTCTATGTACGGGTACTGGCTGGTATCCTGCTCGTTGCAGCGGCCATACCGGGTTATCTGTTATGGGAAACGGAAAAACAGAGCCTGCAGGATGCCTGCCAATATGAAGAGGAACGGATCTGGAATGGCATGTCAGTGATTCGGGAAAGGGTGCAGAGGTATGACATGGGCCTGGATGGGGATTTTGTCAAAAATGCCGTAATCATGAAAGAATTCCGGGATATATTTGGAACCCAGGGGGCGCTGCTTTGGAATGGGGAAGAAGTATGTAACCTGTCTGCGTATGAATTTGCCCCGGACGTTCTAAAGGAAATGAGGGAAACGTCCGGCCTGGGGCAAAGAGATATTTTTAGAAGCAAACCGCAAACCGCAGAGGGAAGGAAGCTGGTTTTGTTTTATCAGGAAACAGCCGGATTTGAAGGGGCTTATAGTGTGGTGATTTACCTGGATGTAACGGATATTTTTATCCGGACCAGAAATCTGCTTCTGAGAGGTTTGGGATTTACGGTATTCCTACTGGCAGTAGTTGGAATCTGGATTTACAGGAGCATTTATCGGGTTATGGAGCCTCTTGGCGCACTGAACCGGGCAGCGGCCCAAATCGCAGAAGGGGAATACCAAATCAGGGTTCCGACAAAGCGTGTTCCTGCCATTCGGAAAAACAGGCGCCTGCAAACGGATGAAATTGAGGAGGTGGCAGAAAATTTTAACCGGATGGCAGAGAAGGTGGAGAAGCATGTAAAGAATCTGGCAGAGCTGAACAGGAAACAGCAGCAGCTTCTTGGAAGCCTGGCGCATGAGATTAAGACGCCGATTACGGCAATCATTGGAAATGCAGATATGCTGCTGACCATACGCTTACGGGAAGAGAAGCGGACAGACGCCCTTTTATTCATTTTAAACGAAGGAAAGCGCCTTTCCTCCTTGTCGGAAAAAATGCTGAAATTAGCCGGGCTGTACGGAGAACAGAAGGCAGGGATAGAAATACGGGAAATAGATATCGGGAAATTATTTGACAGGCTAAAAAGCCAGGTTTCTGTTTGGCTGAAGGAAGGAGGGATGCTTCTTTACATGAAGGTTACGCCAAAAGGCTTAAAAAAATGGGTGGATGAGGATCTGATTCTAAGCCTTTTGGCAAACCTTGTGGAGAATGCAGGTAAAGCGTCTAAACCGGGCGGCAGTATCATAGTATCTGTGGATGAAACAGGATTTACCGTGGAGGATTTTGGGACAGGCATTCCCAAACAGGAGATTGGCCGTGTCACAGAAGCTTTTTACATGGTAGATAAATCCCGTTCCCGAAGGAGCGGCGGAGCAGGACTGGGATTGGCGCTCTGCCGGCAGATTGCCCAGGTACATGGCGGAACGCTGCTCATAGAAAGCGAAGAGGGAAAAGGAACAAAGGTTTCTGTAAAGCTCTAAGGATCTTTGGTTACAATTTGGGCAAGATTTACGGAAGATTCGGTAAAGGTGTTTATAGTAAGATTCTGTTTGCAGGAAATAAACAAACGTAAACACAGGAGGATGAAATGAGACGTAAAAATGTTACAGAAAAAATGGGTATTTTGGCAGGCATGGGCCTGCTCGCATGGAGTATGGCAGGGTGTGCGAAAGCGCCGGAGGCTCTGGCAGTCAGGGTGAAGGGAGCAGAAGCGCTTGGGGCTTATCAGGAGGCAAAGGACAGTCATCCGGGGCTTAGCTTATACACGGCGCTTGCCGCACCGGAAGCTTATCAGAGCGAGGCTTCGGATTCTGCCGGGAAGTTAAAGGTTTACACAGACGCAGTGGTGGAGCTACCGGAGGCGTCAAAGGTATCCACAGCCTATGTCAGCCAGCAGCCCTTTGGGCAGGCGGAAATGGAACAGTTTACCAAAGCTTTTTTTGATGGTGCAAACGTGTATGATGCCGGTACATACACAGAACAGGACAAGGAAAAATCGAAGGCAGAGGCGCCTTTCCCATTCCGGGAAGAGTTGATAGACCCGTTTTTTCCGGAGCTGGGATCGGTAAACAGTTTTTATGGAATTGTCCCCATGGAGGATGGGACTTATTATCGGTATGAAATGGTACGATCAAACAGTACGCCGATGCAGGTTTTCATAAAAAAAGTAAATGATTTAGATGATATGGAAGAAAGCAGGCGCAGCCTGTGGACGGATTATGTTTCCATGAAAACGCTTTATCCATGGCTTCCGGATCAGGAGAAGCTTGCTTCGGAGATTGGGATTTCCATGGAAGACGCGAAAAAAGTATCCGATGAAAAAGTGTCCAGGCTGAACCTTGAGGGAATGGAGCTGGCTGTTTCGGAATATGCCGTGGAGATTGGCGGACATGGTGGGAAGCCCAAGCCGGAGGATTTAAAGAATATCGGTTATTGTTTTCATTATACAAGGAAATTAAACGGGATCCCGATTACCTATACGACAGAAAGAGGGGGATTTACGGAGCATGCAGACAGCGAAATAAAGCCGTGGTGTTATGAGGCTCTGGATATCTATGTTACAAAGGATGGCATTGATGCCGTCAGCTTCCGCAATCCATATGAGATTGGCGGTATCAAGGATGAAAATCCAGGACTGATGCCTTTTTCAGAGATGATGCAGATTTTTGAAAAAATGATGATCATCCAAAATGAAGATATTTTTACGGATCAAAGGGCTTTTGGCGAGGATGTGGGAGCGCCGGCCAAAGCACGTACGTACCGGGTGGACAGGATTGTTTTCGGATATAGCAGAATTTATGATCCAAAGGGGGGCAATTCGGCAGGGCTTTTAGTTCCTGTGTGGGATTTTTTTGGGGAATATGAAACGGATTTTGGAGAGGAGGAAAAAGAGGGTAAGACGCTGGTAAGGGAAGAACATCATAGTTTTCTGACAATCAATGCTGTGGACGGGACGGTGATCGATCGGAAATGCGGGTATTGATGATGTAAAATTTTACTGACAATCTTGTTGCCTGTTTCTTACTTTTCATGGTATACTGATTCGAAGTGACGGAGAAGGGGCGCTCCAAGCGAATTTGATCCGAAATAGTCAGAAAGGAAAAAGGGAAATGGAGATTTATGCGCTAATGGAAAATACTCCGTACCAAATGGACTTTGCGGCGGAGCACGGGCTCAGCCTTTATATGGAAACCGAGAGGCACAGGATTTTATTTGACACGGGCCAGAGCGCAGCTTTTGCAGATAATGCGCAGCTTCTGGGAGTCGATTTGGGAGACGCAGATATGCTGGTGCTGTCCCATGGGCATTATGATCATGGAGGCGGAATTCGGCGGTTCCTGGAGGTTAATGATCATGCGCCGGTTTATGTGTCCGGATATGCGTTTGGGGCATATTATCACGGAATGAAAAAGTATATTGGAATCGATCCGTCCTTAGAGAGCAGCAGCCGGATGATTAAGGTAAAGGATTTTCTGGAAATTGACGCAGGCCTTACACTGCATTCCTGCAATGGGAGGAGCTGCTCCTGCCCTATGGATGACGCAGGCTTAAAGGAGAAAAAGGACGGTGTCTTCCTGCCGGATCAATTTTTGCATGAGCAATACCTGGTGATAGAGGAGCATGGTATAAAAACCGTGATCAGCGGCTGTTCCCACAAAGGAATCTTAAATATTATGGAATGGCTTCAGCCGGATATTCTGATTGGTGGGTTTCATTTTATGAATCAGGAAATTTCAGAAGCCGGAAATGAAGTGCTCAATCATGCTGCGGAGACTCTTTTGAAATACGATACGGTATATTATACCTGCCATTGCACCGGAGAGGCGCAGTATCGGTATCTGAAAGACAAGATGGGAGATAAGCTTCATTATCTGGCATCCGGGCAGAAAATAAAGCTGTACTAGACAGAAGGGGGAATGCTGCAGATGAACGGCGGATGCAGGCTTTGTCCAAGAGAGTGCGGCGCAGACAGAGTGCATGGTGAGCCCGGATATTGCGGTATGCCGATGGAATTATATGTGGCAAGGGCGGCGCTGCATTATTGGGAGGAGCCCTGTATTTCCGGCGCCAAGGGCTCGGGAGCCGTATTTTTTTCGGGATGTACGCTGCGGTGCGTATTCTGCCAAAATTATGAGATTGCGGCGGGTACGGCGGGTAAAAAAATAAGTCCGGGAAGGCTGGCAGAGATTTTTCTGGAGCTACAGGAGCAGGGGGCGAACAATATCAATTTGGTAACGGCAGGGCATTTTCTGCCGCTCGTAGTTTCGGCGCTTGTCCGGGCGAAGAATGAGGGGCTTTCCATTCCGGTGGTGTATAATACGGGAGGATATGAAAAGGCAGATATGCTGCGGCATCTGGAGGGGCTTGTGGATATCTGGCTGCCGGATTACAAATATGAAAGCAGCAAGCTGGCAGAGCAGTATTCGCAAGCGGCGGATTATCCGGAGCGGGCAAAGGAGGCGCTTTTTGAAATGGTGCGGCAGGCAGGAAAACCAGTGTACGACAGCAGAGGAATGATGCTGAGAGGCGTCATTGTCCGTCATCTGGTGCTTCCAGGCTGCGTGTATGACAGTAAGGATGTGCTGGATTATTTGCACGATACCTGGGGCAGGCAGATATGGGTCAGTATTTTAAACCAGTATACGCCGCTTTCCCATATGAAGGCTTATCCCGGCCTGAACCGGAGGGTAACGGAGGCAGAATACGATGAGGTAGTAGGGTATGCCTGTTTTCTGGGGATGCAGCAGGTGTATATTCAGGAAGGAGACTGCGTGGGAGAGAGCTTTATACCGGCGTTTGATTACAACGGGGTGGAGAAGCAGTAACAGTTATTTCTTTCTGATTAACATCTGCAGAATGGGAACATGTCCGTATAGCAGCGTTGAAAGGAAAGCAGAGGCTATCAGACAGATAAGGAAAGGAGCCGGTATTCATGGAGAAAGCAGAAGAAAAAAACACTTTCCAGAAAATATATGACGTAGTAAAACAAATCCCAAAAGGCCAGGTCGCTACCTACGGCCAGGTTGCCGCTCTTGCAGGAAACCGAAGATGGGCCAGAGTGGTAGGCTATGCGCTCCATGTGAATCCGGACGAAGAGCATATTCCCTGCTACCGGGTCGTGACAAAGGACGGAAATGTTTCCGCGGCGTTCGCATTTGGCGGGGCAAACCGGCAGACGGAGCTTTTAGCAGCAGAGGGAGTGGAGTTTTTGGACGGACATGTTGTGATGGAAAAGTACCAGTGGGATACGCCGTGGGTGTAGAAGCTGCACAGGATGAAATAAGGCCTCAGCAGGGCGGCCGATGTTGGCCGCCTTAGAGCGTGTCTGAAAATTCATTTCCGCTACGCTCTAATCTGTGATCCGGCATTTTTTCTCCAAAAGCCGTATGAGGCCGTACAGAGCCATTGCAATTATACATAGAATGAAAATAGACAGAATGACCCAGTCTAATTTAAAAACTTGGCTTCCATAAATAATCAGATACCCCAGCCCGCATTTGGAAGCAATAAATTCCCCGATAATCACCCCAACGAGGCAAAGACCGATGTTGCTTTTCATAAGCCCAATCAGGTTTGCCCGGTTGGCGGGCAGGATGACTTTAAACAGCGCCTGCCGCCTGCTGCCGCCAAGTGTTTCGATCAGCTTGATCTTCTCCCCGTCCACTTCGGAAAAGCCGATATAAAGGTTTAGAATCGTGCCAAACACCGATACGGACACGCCGGTCAGGATGATCGTTTTGTAATTGGCGCCCAGCCAGACGATTAACAGCGGCGCGAGTGCAGATTTCGGCAGGCTGTTTAAAACGACCAGATACGGGTCAAGCGTTTCCGTCAGGCTTTTGCTGTACCAGAGCAGTATGGTGACGAACAGAGAGCATGCCATCACCAGAAAAAAGCTGGCCAGCGTTTCAAAAAGCGTAATGCCAATATGAAAGAATAAAGCGTTTTCCTTTGTCATATGATAAAAACACATTATAAGCTTTGAGGGGCTGCTGAAAATAAAATCGTCAATCCATCCCAAGCGCGCGCTTGCTTCCCATAAAATAAAAAACAGCGCCAAAATGCCAACCCGATACAGCTGGATTCTGATTTTGTGAAATTTATGGGACTGCAGATAGGCAGCCTGCGCGGCGGAAATTGTTTCATGGCTCACAGGGATTCAGCTCCTTCCAAATCTGATTAAAATAATCCTTGAATGCATTTGTATTACGCCGCTCTAAGGGAGAGAGCTCTTTTGGAAATTCCACAGCAAGGATGTTCTTTATGCCGGCCGGCAGGGGCGTTAAGACAATCACCCGATCGCCTAAGCTTACGGCTTCCGACAAGTCGTGGGTCACAAGGATGGCCGTTTTGCCGGAGCTTCGGATGATGCTTCCGATATCGTCACTGACCTTCAGCCTTGTCTGGTAATCTAAAGCCGAAAAGGGTTCGTCTAACAGCAGTAAATCCGGGTGCAAAAGCAGCGTGCGGATGAGCGCGGCCCGCTGGCGCATGCCGCCGGAAAGCTGAGAGGGCCTTGCGTCCTTAAAGGGATAAAGGCCGTAGAGCTTGAGCAGATGATCGGCCTCTAACAGAGTATCCTCCGATAATTTCTTTTGTATTTCCAGTCCGAGCAGAATATTTTTCCAGACGCTTCTCCATTCGAATAAGTGGTCGTGCTGCAGCATATAGCCGATCCGGGAACGGTTTTGCCGGTCTATGGGCCTGCCCTGAAAGGAAACCGATCCGGATTCCGGGCTGCCAAGGCCGCACAGCAGGGAAAGCAGAGTGGATTTGCCGCAGCCGGACGGGCCTACGATGCTGACGAATTCCCCTTCGTTTACCTGAAAGTGGATATCGTTTAAGGCGGGGGTTTCTCCCTGCAGGGTGTGGTAGGAATAGTATACGTGGCTGCATGACAGAAGAGGCTGCATAGAACCGCCTTCTTTTTTTATTTAGTTTATGTCGGGGGATGGGTTTTGACACATATGCTGCAGTATATGGAAAGAGATTCGGCCGGGGCGGTTTTCATGCCCGCAACCGGCTCATAACCTGAAACATTGTGCGGATATCTACCGGCTTTGCCAAATGGGCATCCATCCCGGCAGCCTTTGCCAGTGCCACATCCTCTTCAAATGCGTTCGCCGACAGCGCTATGATAGGCACAGATTTTGCATCCGTCCGCTCCAGGCCGCGAATCACCCGGGCCGCCTCATACCCGCTCATGACCGGCATCATCAAATCCATCAGAATACAGTCAAATGTCCCCGGAGCGGATGCTTCAAATGCATCCACAGCGGCTTTTCCATCATTTGCGGTCAGTACCCTGGCGCCCGCTTCTCTGAGAATGTATTCTACAATCTCGCAGTTGATCGTATTGTCCTCCACCAGAAGTACATACATCCCAGAGATGTCGCCCGGTACACCATCTTCCTCGGCCGCGGGCTGTCCGCTTTGCTCTTCATCAACGCGAAGGGGCAGGATAATTTCGACTACGCTTCCTTTGCCGGGCAGGCTGTCTATCTCAATGATCCCTTTCATTTGATCTACCAGTTTTTTTACGATGGACATGCCAAGCCCAACGCCGTTATAATTGGTTCTCGCGTCCGGGTGCTCCTGGGTGAACGGCTCGAAAATGTGCTTCTTAAAGTCTTCCCCGATGCCGATTCCGGTATCTTCAATCACAAAACGGCAGCTTGCAGTCCCCTCACAGAAGGCAGTTTCCTCCGCCCGGACAAATACGGAGCCATGGGGCTGGTTATATTTGAGGGCGTTGTCGATGACGCTGGTCAGAATCTGCTTTAAGTGAAGCGGATTTCCAATGACCCTTCTGTGCTGCAGGCCGGATGTCTCCAGCTTAAGCCGGATGATCCGTTCTTCTGCCAGAGGGGACAAAATCGTGATACAATCTTCCAGCACGGCAAGGAGGTCAAATGGTTCCTCCACTGCTGCAGGCCGGCCGCTTTCCAGACGGCTGACCTGAAGGACATCGTTTACTAAAGACAGCAGATGCTCTGCAGACACACGGATTTTCCTCAGGCAATCCCTCTGCCGTTCCGGGGCGTCCTGGTTGTTTTCCAGGATGGTCAGCATTCCAAGAATTCCGTTGATGGGCGTGCGGAGGTCGTGAGACATATGGGAAAGAAATTCGCTTTTTGCCGAGTTTGCCTGCCGCACCCGTTCCAGAAGCTCCATGATGGATTGTTCCTGTTTTTTCCTCGTCTCCATGGTTTCCGTGATGTCCTGATGGTATCCGCTCAGGCAGGCGCCCGGCTTTTGGAATGTCCTGTCCGGTACGCCGCCGCAGCGGACATAAATTTTGCCCAGCTTTGGATGATTCCAGGGGTAGATCACCTCGGACCGTCCGGTCTTTTGTATTTCCTGTATTGCTTCCCTAACCATCTCCACATAGTCCGGCTCGATGCGCGCAAACCAGTGCCGGTAACATGCTTCCGGCCCGATGTCGTCCGATACGCCCAAGAGAATCCGCATAGTCCGATCCGCATACATCCTGGGCTGGCAGCCCTCCTCCAGCTCAATGGTCCAGATTCCGGTTCTGGCTCCCTCTAAAATGCCCTCCAGGCTCTGCCTTCCCTCCAGATAGCTCCGTTTTTGGAGTTCCCGGAACAGATTGCGCCGTTTCAGCGAGGAAACGATAAAGTACGCCGCGGTCTGGAGCATATTTGATGCGTATTCCAGCGACTTCACAGGGGGATTGTCCACACCGTAAAAGCCGATGATCTGTTTCCCGTCATACAGGGGAACTACCACAAGAGAGCGGATGCCCTGTCGCTTTAGGTTTTCGTACTGAAGCGGCTCTGACTCCCGAATATCCTCCACGCTCTCAATGACAATGTGCCTGCCAATGCTGAAATTCCGATACCAGCTGGCGCACACCTCCGGTGGGACATTTTGAAGGTTCTCCTGTTCCGGCTCTACCCCGTCAGCCGCCCACTCATAGGTGTTGTCGTCGCCGCCCGATTCGTTCTGCTCGAATATATAGGTCCGTTCCCCGTTTAGGGCTTTTCCCAGGTGCTCCAGCAGTACCTTAAGCGATTGATCCGGGGTCTCCTCCAGCAGAGCGACACGAAGCCCCTCGTTGATGATGGCTTCCAGATTTTGAACGCTTTGCATACCGCTGTGCTGCTCGCAGATCCCAATCGTTGGAGCGCCTTCCTTGGTCAGTAAATGTTCCCCTGCATAATCCGCCATATGTCTGTCCCCCGCTTTCTCCTCACAGCTTCGCTTAAAGTGTCAGAAAATTTTAATTATAATACCATATGTGCCCAATTACGTCAACGATAAGAATTGTCAAGAAGTGCTGGAAGAAATTGAATTTAAACGCAATCCAATCAATCGAAAGCTCTATCAAAAACCGCCGTTGACAGACGGTAATATCTAAAACAGAAAACAGACGGTCTGTTGGGAAAAGAAAGAGCCCGTCCTGATGTTGAAAGGACGGGCATTATTTTTTCTGTTTTTGAAACCTCCTTCAACCGGGCAAAAAAGAATAAGAAAAGCAAAAAAATATGCCCTCGACAGGATGGCATGGTTTAAGGGGATTTTATAGAATCTTTCCGGAGAATGGACGTTCTGCTCTGCGGCACATTTATTTGATTGGATCCGCCAGTCAGAAGACATTCTGCCAGATACGGATCGTTAGAAATACTTCTTAAAATCTACTACGAGGACTTTTTCAGCCCTTTTTTTTCTGAATCATTTATCCGGATAAAAACCCTGCATTGTTCCAGGCAGATAATCTGCTGCTCGGGCGTCAGGGAGCGGAAAATGCGCAAAAGCTCCTGCTCCTGTGCATGGAACGAATTTCCCGGTGCAAAATCCAGCAGATAGTCGATGGAAACATGAAAATATGCCGCCAGTGATTTTAAAGTGGAAAAATCCGGTTCGCGCGTATTCTGGACATAGCTTCCCACGGTAGAGGGGGCGATGTTCAGGTGATGCGCCAGTTCTTTCTGCGTCATACTCCGTTCCTCAAGCAGAGTACGCAAATGATCTCCAAAACTCATATGTAATACCTCCTGTCCTTTCTAATACTAATCGAAAATAGGCTGAATTTCCTTATAAAACGCAAAATGAGTTTATAAAACTCGAACTGAGTTTTGCGTGTTGTTGTTGCATCTGATAAAAACGCATATTGAGTTGATAAAACACGGTATGCGTTTTAAAATAAAAAGAGAATAATAGGGAAAAAAGTCCAAAGAAGGGAGATATTACAAATGGAGATGAATAAGGAGAATATCAGCCATTTCCTGGAACAAATGGATTGGCATTTGCGAACGGAGCTGCTGCAAAAGGATGGGAAGGTGCAGGAAGCAAAGCTGTGGGAAAATACTTATATCAAGCGGCAGATAGACAGGCGGAACCGTGGGGAAGCGTTTACCATGCAGGATCATATCCGGGCGATGGTATACGCAATGGTAAGCGCCGGGTTTTCCTGGGACAGGATTGTGGAAGACACCGATCCGGATACGAAATGCCTTGTTTCCGTCGATCGGATCTTTTACGGGTATGATGTCGGGAAGCTTTCAGGCAGTACGCCAGAACAGCTTAAGGATGCTTTAAAGGAGATACACTGCGCGACGCAGTCTACCTTAAAGCAGATGACGGCGCTGCTTTTTGTCAATATCCCCAAATTGCTGGAGCTGGAAAAACAGTACGGGAGCATTGACGCCTATTACCGGGGGCTTACGGAAGCGGACAGTACGTTAAAGACTCTGATTACTGCGCTTTCCGATGCGGAGAGCAAGGATAAAATGGCGGAGATGGGTATTGCGCTGGTATGTGAATACCTGCGGAATATCGGATACGATCTCCCCAAGCCGGACAGGCATATCCGCAGGTTTTTAGGCAGCGGCTGTCTTGCGCTGTCGGATAAACAGGAGATCCCGGAGATGGAGGCATTTGATCTGGTTGTAAAGATGGCAGAGCTGTCGGGAAAACCGGCTGCCGAAACCGATTATATCCTCTGGTCTTATTGCGCGTCAGGCTATGGAGTTTGTACGGTAAAGAGCCCCAGGTGCAGTATATGCGTAGTAAAGGAGCACTGCGGTGCAGGGGAGCGGGTTTAAAGGATAATGTATTTTGGAGTAGATTTGGAAAGGAGATTTTGAGATGGCATTTAATTTTAAGCAGTCACTTAAGAAAGTGGCGGATGCGGCAATTGGTACGGAGGGTACCAAGGATTTTGGAAAAGGCAAGAAAGAGTTTCAGGATTATGAAAGCATGCCGGAGTATGATGTTTCGGAACCGGCGCAGTGGACCGGAATGCAGGGAGAGGAACGTATTTTTACGATTGAGGGGTACAGTATAAAGGTAAATGCCAATCTGGACACCTGTATGAACTATTATCCGTTGTTTGTGGAATGTGCAAACTATTATATGGAACGGTTTCGGTTTAAGTATAGCAAGTGTATGGTGGATTATGATACCTTTGTACATTATTTTGAGAAGATGTATACAGAGGGGTTTGACGCAATGACACAGAGGGCATACGGCCTGCTGCTGCCATTGGGCATTTTTGATATGGAGTATAGTGCGTTTCAAAAAATTCATTTGGAGAGCTATCATACTGCGCTGGATTTTTATGATAATATTACTGCCGCCCAGAAGAAAAAGACGCAAAATTCCTTTCAAGCGGCAGGTATGGTTGCGGATCAAAGGCGCGTGGACATGGTAAGCAGTACCAGTATGTCAGGACTGCAATCGGCACGGATGAAGGCGGATTTGCGCAATTTTGGCACAACGCTTTTGACGACTGCGGTGGCGGCGTCTTTGAGTAAATTGTCCCCGGCGCAGAAGGCGGAAATATGGGAGAATATGGATTCGGCCGCTTTGTTCCGGAACGTTTATACCGATTATTTGAATACGTTCTTTACCTTGCTCCAAATCCTGTGCGAGCGCGGATTATGCGGCAATGTCAGCATCGGTATCAAAAAGGAGACAACGGTAATTTATAATAACCTGAAGAACCCCATGTTTCCGGAAGCGCAGTTTTTGCCGACGATTGTAAAAATAATTGCGGAAAATCCGTTTGTCCCTGCATTTTATGCACTGTTGGAAGAGAAGCTTGGAGCTACTGATGAAGTCAGGGCGATTGAGCAGTATTTTATTAGATAATGGGAAAGCAAAAGGGCATCTTCTTCTTTGGTTAGGCGGATGCCCTTTTCTCTGGGAAGGGAGTGGAGGAACATATGATGCAAAGAATACAGGTGCAGGAAGAGCGTGGCGGAAAGCATGTTTTGTACAGTCGGAAGAGACTGGCTTTATGCGTTATGTTTTTTTGTATGCTGGTTGTACAGATGGTGTGGCTTGGCGGGACGCAGGAGGTTTATGCCCAAGAGGCGTATCAAGGATTTTACTATACTTATAATGGAGATGGACATGATGTTTATATAACGATTACGGGCTATTATGGGACAGAGGAGAAGATTACGATACCGTCAGAGATTGATGGATATAAAGTGAGAAGGATTGAGGGTGATGCATTTGGAGATTGCGTCAGCCTGACAAGAGTGACGATCCCGGAAGGGGTGAATGAGATTGGTAGTTATGCATTTAGAGGTTGCAGCAGCCTGACCAGTGTGACGATCCCGGAAGGAGTGACTTCTATTGATGGAGCATTTAATGGTTGCAGCAGCCTGACCAGTGTGACGATCCCGGAAGGAGTGACTTCTATTGATG
>CANDKL010000043.1 GCA_947385255.1 uncultured Roseburia sp.
ACGATATGAAGTTTATGAAAAGAGCTTTTTTACCTCCACGGACTTTGATGACCGGAATATTAGGAGGCGGTCGCTCTATCCAGCTGAACTATAGCGACAGTTACCAAATCTATATATATTTTACTTGTTACCTTATCCTTGTTCTCTTAAGCAAATATCATAACATCTTAAGAAACATCTTCTGATCCTCACTAAATTGCAACAATATCAATAAAACCTGAATACAGATAGTATTTTAACACAATTATTCAAAAAGATCAATCAATTTTTTAAATTTATTGTGCCTTGCATCCAGATATTTCCTTTAAACCTTCGTCCAGCCTGCGGCTCTCCCAACAAATCCTCTTCACTAATACAAATATCATAAATCAAATCATTGGTGTCCAATGTCAAGATACAGATTTTTTTATGTGTAATAATATTCTCTATATAGCAGACATTCAAAATTTCTCCCAGTACAGAATACTGATCGCTTTCCACCCCATAAGGCATAAAATACGAATCAACAATACTTAATATATCCTCATGAACAATCCGCCTTGACAGCATCGAATACATATCAATATCCTCTAAAGTCAAGCTTTCAATTGCTTCTTCGTCTCCTTCTCTGGCTGCCGCAATCAGATGATTCCTGTCCTGCGCCATCTGCTCCTTTTTTAAAATCTGCGTTTCGCTTTTATTAATTGGCAGTAATATTTTACCGCCTAGTGAAAGGCCTGCCAGAGTCACAAACATCTTTGGTATATAATTATTTTTCCAATTCTGCTTTTCCTTTAAATATTCTGCTACATTTTGTAAAAAAAAGATTAGCGTGACGCCAATGTTGATATCATCACACACAACTGCATAGGATTCCTTATCGGCATGCTTTTCAATTTCAATGTGCTCTTCATTGGTAACCCCTGTTCCGCGGAAATACGGATAATAGTAATCCATTTCAAATATACCGTTTTCCAGATAGCTGCCGCATACGGTAATACCGATAGATTCCCCAAAATCCTTTGAAAATTCTACAAATTCATTTCCCTGCGAATCCTTCGTTATATTCATATAATTTGGCTGATCTACTACTAAGTTTAATATTTTATCAAGCTGTGCATGATTCATTTGTTCAAATCCAACTGCTTTTAAAAAACTATGCATCCTTCTTCCTTCCCTACAGCATAAATACAAGCTTCTGCTTCCGCTCATATCCTACTATATAAATCATTGAAATTTTCTGACTTTGCACTATTGCCCTCTGGAAGCGGTATAATTCATTGCCATCTCTAATGCTTCCTTTTCCTCTTCTGCCAATGCAATTACAGAATTTCCGTCAATAATTTCTTTAATATAAGTATAGCATCCCTCTCTGCTGTGCATTGCATTAATAATAAATCCATCGTTTACTTCGTTCAGCAACGCAAGTGAAAAACTCAGCTTTCCGCCCATCTCCTGAAAGGCATCGTATTTTATCAGTCCTACCTTTTGAAATACATTTTTCATATTCTGAAGGATCTCTTTAATATCATTTTCATTTTTCTGATTAGAACGAATCAAGTATTCAATCTGATCCATCCGGCTCATAATATTTTGTTCTAATGTTTTTGCATCCTTACCATCCATGAACATTTTATACTTCTTTTTTAATTTATGCATTGAAATAGCATTTATCAATACAATGATAAGCAGTAACGCAGACAATCCTACTAAACCTATTAAAATATAATCCGATTCAATTCCTAAATAATATTCAATCATATTTCCTCCTCTTTTATCATTATATGTGTTTTATTGTCTGAAAAAGCTCTATGATCCGATCCAATTCATCTGGCGAATAATACTCAATTTCAATTTTTCCTCTTTTAGCATCCTTTTTATTGATACTGACCTTTGTACCTAAAATATGCTTCATCCTTTCTTCCAAATCCTTATAAATAATATCCAGTCTTGGATCCTCAATCCTTTCCTTTACCGAAACCATTTCCTTTTCTGCCTGTATTTTCTTTACCAGTTTTTCGGTTTCTCTGACACTTAGTTTTTCATCAAAAATCTTTTGAGCTACGATATACTGCTTTTTTGGATCTTCAATTGCAATCAATGCCCGGGCATGTCCTGTTGTCAGCATATCATCTATCACCATTTGCTGAACCTTATCTGTCAGCTTTAGAAGACGCATGGAATTTGTGACAGCTGCTCTGCTCTTCGACACACGTTCTGCCACTTCATCCTGCTTTAAATGAAATTCCTCCAACAAACGTTTAAAAGCAATTGCTTCTTCAATTGGATTCAAATTTTCTCGTTGTATGTTTTCAATCAAAGATATCTCTACAATCTCCTGTGGTGTAAAGCTTTTGATAATAACCGGAATTTCTTTCAGGTTTGCCATCTTAGCGGCACGCCATCGGCGTTCACCTGCAATAATTTCATAGTAATCTGTCTTATCCTGCACAATCAATGGCTGCAATATTCCGAACTGCTTAATGGAATCCGCCAGCTCCAATAATGCATCCTCATCAAACTTTTTCCTTGGCTGCTCCCGGTTCGGCTCTACCCTTCCAAGCTCCACCATGACAGCTTCTCTGTCGTCCTTACTGTTCTTCCGTTCCTTACCTGCTGGTATCAGGGAATCTAATCCTTTCCCCAATCCGCCCTTTCTAGCTGCTGCCATATTATATGTCCTTTCTATTCATTACTTCCTTTGCCAGCATACGATAGCTTTCCGCCCCGGTTGATCGGGAATCATATTTATTAATCGGCAGTCCATGGCTTGGTGCCTCCGCAAGCCTTACACTTCTTGGTATAATGGTCTTATAGATTGTTGTATTTAAATTATTTTTTACATTTTCAACTACCTGCAGAGACAGATTTGTCCTGGCATCATACATAGTAAAAACTACACCCTCCATTTGAAGTCTGGAATTCAGTCTTTCCTGTACCAGATTAATGGTATGAATCAGCTGACTCAATCCTTCCAGTGCATAGTACTCACATTGAATTGGCACAAGAACAGTATCTGCTGTCGTCATTGCATTTACCGTCAGCATATTCAAGGAAGGAGGACAGTCGATTACAATAAAATCATAATCATCTCTGACATAATCCACCGCATTTTTTAATATGTATTCTTTATCGGGAATCCCCAATAATTCAATTTCCGCTCCAGCCAGATTTACATTGGAAGGAATCAAATCCAGATTTTCCAGTTCAGTTTGTGCAATACACTGCTTAATCGTACATTCATCCAACATCAACTCATATATTGTATTTTCTGCCTCATCCTTTTCTAATCCCAGTCCGCTCGTCGTATTTCCCTGTGGATCTGTATCAATTGTTAAAACTTTTTTTCCAGCTTCTGCTAAGCAGGCAGACAGATTTATGGTCGTCGTAGTTTTCCCAACCCCGCCCTTCTGATTTGCAACTGCAATAATTCTTCCCATTCTAATTCCTTTCTCAAATTACTGATTGAATAAATGACATTTCTTAGCTGCCTTATTATAACACGTTTCTTTTGTCTTTGCTATAGTAAAATACAGTCATCTGCGATGGGTCCGTGTATCCGTTACTTTTCATGCAGTGAGAGATGATGTTCTTGGGTATTTGGGGGTTATTCAATGGCGACTCTTAAGACTGCTTCCTTTAGCACGCTTGCGCTCGTAAAAAACAAAGCGGGAGCATGTCAGAGAACCGAAAAAAGAAGTTCTGCTCTGGGCGTCGCTATTGGAAAACAATTATAAAAACAAATAAGTGCAGCATCTGTTAAAATGTTTCACGTGAAACATTTTGTTCCACAGGTACGAATGAAAGGATTACCCGTTCACATCCACTAAACAATTCCGGATTGCAAATACAGCAGCCTGTGTTCGATCAGCCACCCCTATTTTTTTAAAAATGTTAGATACATGATTTTTCACAGTTCTCTCACTGATTTCTAATTTCATTGCAATTTCCTTATTATACATTCCTACTGCTACATGCTTAAGTACATCCAACTCTCGTTTTGTCAAACTATTCAGCTTATCCGTATCCATCACATAATCTGCCATTTTGCGTTCAAATTTCGGAATAAGATTTGGTTGTATATAAACCTCTCCGCGTATGACCATAAAAATTGCTTTTTTCAATTCATCAAATTCAGAGCTTTTTAAAATAAAACCATCCACTCCAATTTCAATTGCTTTTAGCAAGCATTCCAATTCCTTATGACCTGTTAAAATCAAAATCCGAAATTTTCTGTCTGAATTCTTATTAAGCTCCTCCAAAACCTCAAATCCATTTTTTTGCGGCATCGTAATATCCAAAATCAACAAGTCTGGACTTTGCTCTTCGATCAGCTTCAAACATTCCACGCCATCTCCTGCTTCTGCAATCACCTGAAAAACACCCTCCAATTCCAATAAGTGCTTCAAGCCCTCTCGGACAATTGCGTGATCATCTGCCAGCATCAGCTTAATTACCTCCATCGGAAGCCTCCTCACCTGCAAGCAGCTCCTGCACCTTTTCAAGTGTTTTTTGAACAACAGATAACTCCAACAAGCATCGATTCGGATCCACCTTTAATAGCTTTGTACATAGCTCTGTTTTTTGCAGAAGTCCCTTGATATTCTTTTCCAAAAACAGATGTAATTCATCTTTGTCTGGTTCCTGAACCTTCTGCCTTTCTTTTATGGAAGATGCCTCCTGTTTCCGAAATCCTTTTAAGACACTGTCCAATTCATTTAAGCGGGCATCCAACTGAAATAAATTCTGTTCTGCTTCCTCAGAATTCTGCAAAAGCTCCTTTTGTTCCTCCTCTAACAGATGAATGTGTTCCTGCAGCTTCCTGTTTTTACGGCGTGGTGAAAACACATCATAGGTCAGATCCTCTTCTTCTCTCAGTTTCTGTAAAAATCTTTCATTTCTGCTGATCCGATTTTGAGTATTGCTCTGCTCTGCTTCCAAATTCAATTTTTCCTCCAAAAGCTCAGATCGCATCTTTTTTAAAAAATTTACCATTGACTCTCCTTAGAACATACGTTTTACATACAATAGAAGCATCTTTGTTCTATTCTACTCTATTTGTAAAAAAAAAGAAAGAAATTTCTATTTGTATCCCATCCCATTTTCGTCTATAATAAAAGAAAGTGATCATATCAATAGGAGGCCCCAAATGAACAAAACCACCAAACATTTTTTATTTCTGTCAACAATAACTGCCGGATGTATTTACGGCATAAACCAATTCATAGACGCCACTTCTGAAATCAAGCATCTTCTTTCTAAAAACAACGGCCATTTTTTTGAATGGCGATATGGAACAATTTTTTATACGAAACAAGGAAGCGGCTCTCCCATTTTGCTTATCCACGATCTTCACCCTGCCAGCTCATCTGCAGAATGGAGTCTCATGATTCGGCATTTGGAACAGGAGCACAGTGTTTATACAATCGATCTTTTAGGATGCGGCCGTTCGGATAAGCCAAATTTGACCTATACAAATTATATGTACGTACAGCTCGTAACTGATTTTGTAAAAACAGTCATCAAAGAAAAAACAGACGTTGCCGCAACTGGAAGCTCCTGCTCTTTTACAATTATGGCTGCTCATATGGATAAAACGATTTTTAACAGGCTCTTTTTGATCAGTCCCATATCCTTAAACACACTGCAGCGCAACCCGACGAGAAAAACGAATATTTTGAAAATCCTGCTGGAACTGCCGATTCTGGGTACCTTCTTTTATAACCTGCAAATGACAGAAAAGAAAATAAACGATTTATTTGACTCAGAATATCATCGCAGAAAATCCATATCCGGCAAACTGAAGGATACTTACTACGAATCGGCTCATATCAGCCACAGCAGAGGAAGATTCCTTTTAAGCAGTATGCTTGGGAATTATACGAACATCAATATCATTCCCGCCCTGAAAAAAATTGAAAATTCGATCTGTCTAATTGGAAGCAGCGATAGAAAAGAAACTGCCGAACTAATAGATTCTTATGTAAAATACGATGAAATCATTGAAACTGTTTCTATTGCAGACTGCGGCAGACTTCCGCAGTTAGAAGCTTCAGACAAGCTATACGAAATATTTCATATGTTTATTGAATAATTATAATAATCAGTTAAACCCAGCGTGTCCGAAATTATTTTCCGGACACGCTTTTTCTTTAGTAAGAACCCTTTACAACCTCTTTTTTCTTTCTGGCCTTGATCTTGGCAAATTCAATCATTTCCTGCTTGTCCTCTGACGATATCTGCTCAAAATAAAAAAGGAATTCCTTTTCCTGGCAGCTGAGAAAACGCAGTCTTTGATAATTTCCCGGCTGATTCAGATAATCTAAAAAATCTGTCAGCTCTTTTCCGGATTGCGTACCGGTAGGAGCGTCGTAATATATACTCTGATCCAATGATATAATCAGCTGCATTAAATCTTCAATTGACACATTATAAAGTCCGGCCAGCTTGTAAAGTGTTTCTGAGCTTGGTGTGCGCAAACCCGTTTCATAATGGGAATAGGTCTGGCGCACCACACCCAAAAAGGAAGCTACATAATCCTGCGTATACCCATTTGCCTTTCTGAGCTCCTTCAGCTTTTGCGGCAGTAGTTCATTACCCATTATATCACCATCCATTACCTAAATTATATTTCTTCCTTCGAAAAAATATGCAACAAAACGTAGCGAAATATCATGCATTGTGTTAATATATGTGTGGCATTTTTTTCATAAAAAGATACAAAATGGAGCATACTACAAAAGAGAAAGGATGGATGCAATATGGATAAAAATAAAAAGACTAATTATTACCTGATCTATACTCTCCTCTTCATTTTTGTACTTCCCCTGATTTACTATGCATTTATTACTGCAAAGAAAAGTCTGATATGGGATCATGACGGACTGAAGCAGCATTATATCGCTTTGATTTACTTTGGAAAATGGGGACGAGAGGCTTTAAAAAATCTATTTCTGCTGCACAAGCCTGTCTTCCCTCTATGGGATTTTCACGTTGGATATGGCTCTGATATTATTACAACCTTTCATTATTATGTGGTTGGTGATCCGCTGAACCTGTTTAGTATTTTGGTGCCGCCGCAGTATACAGAATATCTGTACAATATCCTTATTTTACTGCGCATTTATCTCGCCGGATTGAGCTTTAGCTTTTATTGCTTTGAAATGGGAAAAAATAAAACAGCCGTGCTTGGCGGAACATTCCAGTATGTCTTTTGCGGCTACATCCTCTATGCAGCCGTACGGCATCCGTATTTTGCAAATCCTATGATTTATCTTCCGCTGCTGCTCACAGGTGCCGAACGAATTTTAAAAAAGAATAAACCCACACTTTTTATTTTTTCTATATTTTTGTCCGCTGTCAGCAACTTTTATTTTTTTTATATGCTTGCCATTTCCGTCTGCTTTTATGTTGTAATACGCTTTTTTTCATTTCGTCACCAGAATCCCAGTAAGGAGCTGCTTGCCGCTGTGATTCAATTTGCCTGCTACGCCCTGACAGGAATTGCCATGTCCGCTGTAATCCTGCTTCCAGTTTTGCTGCAGTTTTTTCAGACAAACCGCATCGGTATACAGCAAAGCTACCCGGCCTTCTACCGTCCGAGCTATTATGTAAAAATGATTTCCTCCTTTTTAACAGCCGAATGTCTGGGAGATTGGACTGTTTTGGGCTTTTGCTCTACTGCTCTATTCGCCATATTTGTCCTATTTGGGCAGCGAAAAAAACATCTGTCACTCAAGATCTCATTTCTGGGAATGACAGCTTTTCTTCTTATTCCTTTTTTTGGGAAAGCACTCAATGGATTTTCCTACGTATCCAACCGCTGGTGCTTTTTGTATGCGGCACTGGTTTCTTATATTTTGGTCACGGTCTGGGATGATATGGTTTTATTAAAAAATACATCCCTAAAATTTGTCCTAATCGGATGCCTTGCTTACAGCATACTGACCTATTTGGCACAAAAAACCATTAACAGAGTTCGGTTCCTTTCTCTTCTGCTTTTGCCCGTCGTTTTTCTTATCTCTTTGGCGGCCTCGCATCTGCAAAAGAAAAAATATGCTTATCGGACAGCCTCTCTGTGCTTTCTGATTTGTTTACTTTTACATGCCATTGCAAACGCGGGTTATCTGTATTTGCCCGAAGGAAAAAATTATGCATCACAGTTTATCGGCACCGATACGGCTATGGAACAGCTGAAAAGGAGCGCTCCGCAGTCATTAAAATACTTTTTCGAACAGGAGGATGGATTTCATCGCTATGATTCAAACGATACATTTGTTTCCAATTCCTCTGCCGTCATAGAAGAAAACAGTCCCTCCTTTTACTGGAGTCTGGAAAACAGCGTTATTCCAAGCTATCTGATGGATATGTCGCTCAATTCCTTTCATGTCTATAACTATAAAAATTTAGACAGCAGAACATTTTTAGAATCCCTGGCCGGTGTGAAATATTTTGTACAAAGCGGCTCCGGTCTGGTTCCCTACGGATACGAATACCAGAACAGCATTTCTCTTGCAGAGCAAAGAAGCTTTCAGATTTATAAAAACAAAAATCCCCTCCCACTTGGGTATACCTATGAATCATACATTTCCATGCAAGATTATCAGAAGATGGAGGACTGGCAGCGTCAGGAAGCGCTTCTGCAGGGAATTGTACTGGAGGAAACGGACAGCGGTAATTTGAAAGAATTTCCGGAAGCGGATCTGAGCCTGTCCGCACAGTCGATCCCTTATCAGCTTTCCTGCGGCAAGCATACCAGACAAAATCCGGACGGCACTTTTATTGCCGATCAAAAAAAATCAAAAATTACGCTCTCTTTTACGGGACTGAAAAGCTGTGAAACCTATCTTTCCATTCAGGGATTTTGGGCAGAAGCAAACGACCCATTTGACAATGAATTTAATGTGAAAATTGCATCTGATGATGCAGCAAATAAAATGCGCCATATGACCAAAACAAACCGAAATTATAAAAATCAGCAAAATTATCTGATCAATCTGGGCTATCATGAAAAAGAACAGACAAAAATTACAATTACTCTTCCAAAAAAGGGAACCTACAAATTTCAAAATTTAAAGATCATCTGTCAGCCTATGAACAATTATATCCGGCAAATTGAAAAGCTAAAGGAAAACAGACTGGAAGAAGAGGTGGTGGATACAAATCGGATTACCGGTAAAATCCGCCTGTCTGAGGATAAAATTCTCTGCCTTTCCATTCCCTACAGCAAAGGCTTTCATGCTTTGGTAGACGGCGAAACACGAGAACTGAAAAGAGCAAATGTGATGTACATGGCTCTGCCGCTTACAAAGGGAGAGCACCGTATTGAGCTGTATTACAAAACACCGGGATTAAACGAAGGAATCTGGATAAGTATACTTGGATTTTCTGCTTTTACCGCCCTTTGTATGCTACAGAGGCGACCTCACAGGCGTTCCCGCCTTCCTCGGATATAAGCCGGATGTCTCTTTGATCTTTTTTACAAGGATAAAAGACCGTTTACTTTCGCCGAGATCAAATTTATATAGTTCCTCTATTCGCCCTCCTAACAGAGAGCAGGCCCTTTTGGCTGCCGCAGCCTCCTCATCCGCACCTTTGGACTTATAGGCGGCAAATCTGCCGCCCACCTTGACAAAAGGAAGACAGTATTCCTCTAATACAGACAGATTGGCTACTGCCCGTGATACGCAAAGATCAAACGCTTCCCGATAAGCAATATTTCTTGCGCACTCTTCCGCTCTTCCATGAATTGCTTTGACAGAGACCAGATCCAATTTTTCAATCACCTCATGCAAAAAACGCACTCTTTTCTGCAGAGAATCCATTAAGGTAACTGAAAGCTCCGGAAAAGCAATTTTTAACGGAATCCCGGGAAAGCCGGCGCCTGTTCCGAGATCCAGAACCGATAACGGCTGATGCAGATCCAATACGCGGCACAAGGACAGTGAATCCAGAAAATGCTTTTCTACAACATCTGAAAATTCTGTAATACCAGTCAGATTCATCACTTTATTTTTTTCTGTCAGCAGCTCATAAAATAGAGAAAATTGCTGTATCTGCTGCCTGGAAAATAAAAAGCCCTCCCTTGCAAACTGCTCTTCCATATATCTATAATTCGTCTCTGTCATTCCTTCTCCCTCTTTTTTGCCTGCTCTAAATAAACCAGAATTACCGAAATATCAGCCGGTGACACACCTGAAATTCTGGAAGCCTGACCGATAGAAACCGGCTTTATCTGATTCAATTTCTGAATGGCTTCCTTTCTCAGGCTATGCACTCTGCTGTAATCCAGATCCTTTGGCAGCCTTTTCTTTTCCAGCCTTTTAAATTGAGCTACCTGTTTCATCTGACGACTGATGTAACCCTCATACTTAATATTAATATTAACCTGCTCTGCCACTTCATGGGGAAGCGCTGGGCGGTCCTTGTCGATGGGAGCCAAAATATGATAATTGAGCTCGGGTCTTCGAATCAGCTCCGTCAGCGACACTCCCGTATTTAAGGGAATACTTCCATAAGAGGTCAAAAGCGCCTGAACCTTCTGATTTGCGCCTATCATAACCTTAGAAACACGCTTCATTTCTTCATCGATCAGCTTTTCCTTTTTGACCACCCAGTCGTATCGCTCCTTTGAAAGCAGTCCTGCCTCATAACCCTTTTTAGACAGCCGCAGATCTGCATTATCCTGACGCAGCAAGAGACGGTATTCTGCTCTGGAAGTCATCATACGGTACGGCTCGTGATTTTCCTTTGTCACCAGATCATCGATCAAAACGCCGATATAAGCCTCGGAGCGATCCAGAATAAGCGGTTCCCTTTTCTGAATCAATCTGCAGGCGTTTATCCCCGCAATCAATCCCTGGCAAGCCGCTTCTTCATAGCCGGAGCTTCCGTTTAGCTGGCCTCCGCAAAAAAGCCCTGCTATCGTTTTAAACTCCAGGGAAGGATACAGCTGGTTTGGATTAATGCAATCGTATTCGATGGCATAGGCATTTCTCACAATTTTTGCCTTTTCAAGCCCCGGCACCGTGCGGTACATCTGATATTGCACATCCTCAGGCAAAGAGCTTGACATACCGCTGATATACATTTCATTGGTATGAATTCCCTCCGGTTCAATGAACACCTGATGGCGGTTCTTATCTGCAAATTTTACAACCTTATCTTCAATAGACGGACAATACCGCGGCCCTGTTCCCTCAATCATGCCCGAAAAAAGCGGCGAACGGTCTAAATTATTGCGAATAATCTCGTGCGTCTTCTCATTTGTATAGGTCAGCCAGCAGGAAACCTGATCGATTTGAACGTCGTTAGGATTTGTCGAAAAGGAAAACGGCACTACCGTTTCATCCCCATGCTGCTCAGTCATTTTGGAAAAGTCAATGGAGCGCCTGTCAATCCGTGCCGGTGTTCCGGTTTTAAAACGGTACATCTCAATCTGATGCTCCTTTAGGGAATCCGTCAGATAATTGGCAGCCGCAAGACCGTTCGGCCCGGTATGCGTAATCATTTCTCCTGTCAGGCATCTGGCCTTTAAATAGGTTCCCGTACACAAAACAGCCGCCTTACAGTTGTAAAAACCACCTGATACGGTTTTTAATCCTGTAATACGATAATTCCCCTTCTCTCCCTCCGTAACAATTTCCGATACCTCTGCCTGCCGGATTGTTAAATGATCGGTAGACTGCAGTGTTTTACGCATTTCCATTGTATAGGATATTTTATCCGCCTGTGCACGCAGTGAATGCACTGCAGGTCCCTTTGACTGATTTAACATCTTGGATTGAATAAAGGTTTTGTCTATATTTTTCCCCATTTCGCCGCCCAGGGCGTCTATTTCACGAACCAGATGTCCTTTCGAGCTGCCTCCAATATTGGGATTGCAGGGCATCATAGCAATGCTGTCAATGCTAATTGTAAAAAGTATGGTTTCAAAGCCAAGCCTCGCAGAGGCCAGAGCTGCTTCACAGCCGGCATGGCCCGCGCCGACTACACAAACATCATAATATTCTTGAATACCAGGCATTTTGATCCTTCCTTCTTCTTGTCTTTGCTTTGTTACTTCCCCATACAGAATTTGCCAAAAATTTCATTTACCAGATCATCCTCCACCGCTTCACCAATTACACGGCCCAGCTGTTCGTAGGCATTCATCAAATCAATCGTATAAAAGTCCTCCGGCAGGCCCTCAGATATGCTTTTTTGGACAAGCCGGAGGCTGTTTTCGGCTTCCAAAAGGGCAGCCTTATGTCTGGCATTTGTAATGTAAACCTCATCGTTCATTTTGATTTTCCCATGGAAAAACATTTCTTCAATGGCATGGAAAAGCTTTTCGATACCTTCCTTATATTTTGCGGAAATACAAAAAACCTCCTTATTCAAAAGCCGACAAATATCCTTCTCTTCTGTCACACAGTCCAAATCCGACTTGTTCAAAAGGACAATCACATTTCGGTTCCGTATCAGCTTTATAATCCTTCTGTCGTCATCGTCCAGCGGAACAGACGCATCCGCAACATAAAGAACCAAATCTGATTTTTCAACAGACTCCATCGCTTTTTCAACGCCTATTTTTTCAACCGCATCCTCTGTCGAACGTATACCAGCCGTATCCATCACATGTAAGCTAATGCCGTTAAAGCGTACCTGCTCCTCAATAATATCCCTGGTCGTCCCGGCAATATCCGTCACAATTGCACGCTCCCTGCCTAAAAGTGAATTCAAAAGCGTAGACTTACCGGAATTCGGTCGTCCGACGATTGCCGTACGGATTCCCTCCTTTAAAACAGATCCGTTTCTGGCATTTTCAAGCAGTCTGCCAATTTCCTTCAAAATACGATCCGTCTTATCCGAAAGCTCATCTGTAACATCCAGAAGCTGATAATGCTCCGGATCATCTAATGCAGCTTCAATCAACGCCAGCTCATGTAAAATCTCAGCCCGGATTTTGCGGATCACCTCTGACACGGAGCCCTCCAGCTGATCGATCGAAGCCCTTAGGGCAAAATCGTTCTGAGCATTGATGAGATCGATCACGGATTCCGCCTGCGCCAGATCCATTCTGCCGTTTAAAAATGCCCTCTTTGTAAATTCTCCCGGATCCGCAGGGCGCGCGCCGTTTCGTATGGCAAGCTCTAAGATCCGCTCCATCACCAGCGTACCGCCATGGCAGTTAATTTCCACCGTATCCTCTCTCGTATAGCTTTTCGGAGCCTTCATCAGAAGTACCATTACCTCGTCTACCGTATGATCTGCGTCCGTTACAAAACCATAATGTACGGTATGGCTGCTGCAGTCCGAAAGCCTCTTTCCTGATTTCAGCCGGATCATCCTGTCTGCCGTTTCTACTGCATTCTCTCCGCTCATCCGTATAATCCCAATTCCGGAATTGGTACGGGCCGTCGCAATTGCAGCAATCGTATCTGTCATCAATCTCCTGACACCTCCGTCCTGACAAAAACAAAGCTGCTGCAGACACCAACCCTTCCAGGTTTCATGTATTGCAACAGCCCCTGCAATTTTTCAGATTATCTTTTTAAAGAAATTACAATATGGCGATAAGGATCCTCCCCTTCACTGTGGGTAATTACATATCTGTCATTCTGCAAAGCAGAGTGAATCACCCTTCGTTCAAAAGGATTCATCGGCTCTAAGGAAACCGGCCGTTTTGTCCGTTTCACCTTGTACGCGATATTCTTAGCCAAATTCTCGAGAGTCTCTTTTCTCCTTAAGCGATAATTCTCGGTATCCAGCTTTACCTTATAATAGGTTTCAAAATTCTTATGCACCGCATTGTTTGCAAGCAGCTGCAGGGAATCCAGCGTCTGTCCTCTCTTTCCGATCAAAACGCCCATCTCATTCCCCTTCAGATCAACATCAATACAATGGGCTTCCTCGTCTACTTGAAGAAGAATCTCCACATTCATATGCATAGCATCAAATATATCAGATAAAAACTGATTCAAGAAACGTTCCGGGGTCATCTTCTTTGCCACCTTGATCTTAACAGGCTTAGCGCCAATCCCCAAAAAACCGGAGCTTCCCTTCTCTATGATTTCAATCTCCACCTGATCACTGGTTGATCCTAATTGAACCAAAGCATTTGTCACAGCTTCGTCATATGTCTTCGCTGAAACTTCAATAACATCCATCGTATCTGCCCCCTATTTTGTATTCCTTTCATTAAATTCCTTTACAAGATTTGCTTTTGCTGATAAACTCCCCGGCTTTGCACCCTTACGAAGCTCGGCTGCACGCTCTAAAGCCTGTTCTTTCTCCTGTGACGGCACCGACTGTGCTCTGCTACTCATCCTTTTGGTATTTATATGTGCAGCCTGATTGATCTGATTTTCCGAAATCCCCATTTTCTCCCGTTTCTTTTTGGCTTTCTCCTGATTCCTGCGAATAATATCATCCAAATCCACCCGCTCAAAATGCCG